>NZ_JBEZIX010000007.1:0-233405 GCF_040651315.1 Streptomyces sp. NPDC048506 | reverse complement strand
CCGGACGTAAAGCGAAGCAGTCCGGACACCCAGCCCCGCAGGACCGCACCCGCAGCCGAACAGCCCCGCGCAGCGGCACAGCCCGCCGCAGGCGCAACGGCGAACAACACCCACGGCGAGAAAGCCAACAACGTGGGGAGAACGCCGGCCGCCAGGCCACGGCGAGAAAGCCAACAACGTGCGGAGAACGCCGGCCGCCAAGGCCACGGCGCCGCAGACAAAAACGTGGGTGCCTAAGCCGACTTCGTCGGCATCCGCGCCAGCATCGGCATCGGGTCGACGCCCACCGCCCCCGGCACCACCTCGGCGACCTTCTCCGGGGTCCAGGCGCCGTCGTCGACGTGCACGGAGCGCAGCTCCGACGGTTGTGCCCAGACGGCGATCTTCGGCCCGGCCACTGTGTAGACCTGCCCGGTGACCTCGCGCGCCTGCTCGCTGAGCAGGTAGACGACGAACGCGGCCACGTCCTCCGGCTCGCCGATCTCGGTCAGCTTCATCGGCACCTTCGCCGACATCCGGGTGTGCGCGACGGGCGCCACGGCATTGGCGGTCACCCCGTACTTGTGCAGGCCCAGTGCCGCGCTCCGCACCAGCGAGATGATCCCGCCCTTCGCGGCGGAGTAGTTGGCCTGCGACACCGAACCCTGGTGATTGCCGCTGGTGAAGCCGATGAGGGTCCCGTACCGCTGGCGCCGCATCACCGCGGCCGCCGCCCGGAAGACGGTGAACGTGCCCTTCAGATGGGTGGCGACCACCGGGTCCCACTCCTCCTCGGACATGTTGAAGAGCATCCGCTCGCGCAGGATCCCGGCCACGCACACCACGCCGTCGATCCGCCCGTACTGCGCCAGCGCGGTGTCCACGATCCGCTGGCCGCCGGCCATGGTGGACACGTCGTCGGCGACCGCGGTGGCCACGCCTCCGGCGGCCTCGATCTCCGCCACCACGGAGTCGGCGACCTCGCTGCTCGGTTGGCCGCCGTCGATGGCGACGCCGTAGTCGTTGACGACGACCTTCGCGCCCTGCGCGGCGCAGGCCAGCGCCACCGCCCGCCCGATGCCGCGTCCGGCGCCGGTGACGGCGATCGCCTTGCCGGTCAAGAAGTTCCCCATGCCGCGCCCCTTCCCGCAGTTTCTGACGGACCGTTAGATTTTTGAGCAGGCGCGGTACGAACACAAGACCCCGAGCCGAACCACCGGCCCCGAGGAGGCCCCATGCCCTTGCCGCAGGAGTTCCACGACATCGCCACGCGCGTGAACAACTGGGGGCGTTGGGGAGCGGACGACGAGATCGGCACCCTCAACCTGATCACCGACGAGGTGGTGCGCGAGGCCGCCGCCACCGTCCGCACCGGCCGCCGCATCCCGCTCGCCGTACCGCTCCGGCAGGACGGCGTGCAGACCGGGATGATCCCCGGCCGGGTCAACCCCCTGCACACGATGATCGCCGTCAACCAGGAGATCTTCGGCCCGGGTACGGTCGCGACCTCGGACGACGTGGTCACCATGGGCCTCCAGGCCGCCACCCACTGGGACGGCCTCACCCACGTCTCGCACTCCGGGCGGCTCTACAACGACCGCCCCGCCGACTCGATCACCGCACACGGCGGCGCCTCCGCCCTCGGCATCGAGAAGGCCACCCCGATCGCCTCGCGCGGCGTCCTGCTGGACGTGGCCCGCGCGCACGACACGGACCGACTGCCCGGCGGGTACGCCGTTACACCGGAGGACCTGGACGCCGCCGAGGAGTTGGCGGGGGTGACGGTCCGGGCCGGCGACATCGTCCTGGTGCGGACCGGTCAGCTGCGGCACTACCTGGCCGGGGACCGGCAGGCGTACGCCTTCCCGTCGCCCGGCCTGTCGCTGCGCACCCCGGAGTGGTTCCGCGCGCGCGACGTCGCGGCGGTCGCCAACGACACCCTGACGTTCGAGATCTTCCCGCCGGAGATCGAGGGCCTGTGGATGCCGGTGCACGCGCTCCACCTCGTCGAGATGGGCATGCTCCAGGGCCAGAACTGGAACCTGGAGGAGCTGTCGGAGGCCTGCGCGGAGGCGGGGCGCTGGGCGTTCTTCCTGTCCGCGATGGCCGAACCGTTCGTCGGCGGGTCCGGCACACCGGTCGCGCCGGTGGCGGTCCTCTGAGCGGGCCGGCCGGGTGGCGGTGCGCCGATGCGCGCCCCGAGCACGGCACCGCGCACCGCCACCGCCCCCCGGCTATCGCCGGAGAGACCCCCAGCCGGGCCGGCGATCCGCACTCGTCGAGGCAAGGACCGGGCACACCCGGTTCCCCCCACACCCTCGGCGTCCCCTCACGGCGAATCGCTCCACCCAAGAGTGATCAACTGGGCACGCCACGTCAACACCTGGTCTGGACTTAGTCTCGTTATGCCCGAAATGTCGGCTCGCGGCCGGTGCCTCACTGCGCGAGAGAGCTCAGCCGCCCCAGATCCGCCCCGGCCGCCATCAGCAGCGGCTGACCGCGGTCCACCTCGCACCAGATGCGCTTGCCGGCACCCTCCTGCTGCCAGCCCCAGCGGTCCGCCAGACCGTCGACCAGCTCCAGGCCGCGGCCGTTGGTGTCATCGCCGTCGGCGTGCCGTTGGCACGGCGGCCGGGCGCTGGCGTCCGCCACCTCCACGCGGACGGTGCCGACCACGGCCCCCGCCCCGGAGAAGCACATCCGCAGCACGGCCGACGCGCCGGTGTGCACCACGGCATTGGTCACGAGCTCGGAGATCAGCAGGATCAACGTCTCCGCGAGCGGCTCGTCCGGCCCTATACCGGAGCCCACGAGCCGCGAACGGGCCCATCGCCGAGCCCGCCCCACCTCTGCCGGGTCGGGCCGTACGTTCAACTGCACCTGAAGCACCTGCACCGCTCACACCATCCGAACCGGCGGAAACATCGCCTCGCGCCTCCACGGAGTCACAGTGCGTGACCCCGGCGAAGCACAGCATGGTTGACGTTCAGTCACCCCAACAAGCGCTTCGGGCATATTCCAGCGCAAGGGAGTATGCGTGCTGCATACTGTGCGACGCACTTTGCGGGGAGTCGAACAAGGGCGGGTATCGGGCCCCGGCCCAAGGCGGGCGGCGGCGCGCAGTCCGTACCCCGGAGCCGTCATGGGGACGGCACCGGGTTCGTTGCGCCACAGAACCACTCGCACCCAACGGAGCGTACCCGAGCGGACCGCCGACTCCCCCCTGTGACGAGTCACACCTAGGACACAACCCGATATCGACCCTCCGTGACCACTTCTGCATGGTGAGTCCGACATTCCGCGCGCGGGTTGGCTGAGTCTGACATCGTCACCCATCGCTCACCGCCCCACCCGCCCGTCAGTCGATCAGGTCCGCCGCCAGCAGCTCTTCCGCGTCGCGCGCCGCGCCCCAGCGCTCGGCCCGCAACCAGGCCCGCTTGAGATGCAGATGGACATCGGCCTCCCAGGTGAAGCCCATCCCGCCATGGACCTGTAGGCAGTCCCGGGCGTTGCGCACCGCGGCCTCGTCGGCGAGCAGCTTGGCCCCCGTGACGTCCAGGGCACCGCCCGTGACCGCCGCCGCATAAACCGCACTTCGGGCGATTTCCGCACGTACGAGCATCTGTGCGCACAGATGCTTGACCGCCTGGAAGGAGCCGATGGGTGCGCCGAACTGGGTGCGCCTGCGGGCGTGCGCGACCGCCATCTCGACCGTCCGGGTCGCACTGCCCAGTTGCAGCGCCGCGGTGAGCAGCGCGGCCTCGCGGCGCAGTCGGGGCACGTCCGGGTCGGCCAGCGGGGCGGTGCGCGGAGCGTCGGTCACGGCGGCGAGCGGGGTGAGGGGGTCGATCGAGGTCCACGGGGCGCAGGAGACCCGGTCCGGCGTGCACCGGTACGCACCGGCCGTGCGCCCCTGTGCGCCCCCTTCGGGCGACCCGTCCGCACCCCCCTCCATCAAGATCAACTCATCGCAGTCGCCGGGGTGTTCCCAGAGCACCGGCTCGGCCGCCCCGTCGCACAGCCCGACGACCGTCTCGCCCGTCGCGACGCCGTCCACCACCCCGGCCAGCAGCTGGCACGCCACCAGCGGCCCGGGCAGCAGCGCCCGCCCGGCCTCCTCGAAGACCAGCACCGCCTCCGGCAGCCCGAGCCCCACCCCGCCGGCCGCCTCGGGCAGCCGCAGCGCGAAGAACCCGGCCGCGCCCAGCTCCCGCCACAGCGCGCGGTCCAGCGCGGGGTCGTCCACGGCGGCCCGCAGCCGATCGCGGTCGAACCGGCCGGCCAGCAACTCCCGGGCACCCTCCCGCAACTCCCTCTGATCTTCGGTGAGTTGGAAGTGCACCGGCCGCTCACCGCCCCTTCGGCAGGCCGAGGATCCGCTCGGCGACGATGTTCTGCTGGATCTGCGAGGTGCCGGCCGCGATGGTGTACGAGAGGGCGGAGAGCCGGTCGGCGACCCAGGTGCGGTCGGCGTCCAGCGCGCCCGCGCCCAGCACCTCGGCGGCCGCGTCGTACAGCTCCTGGCGGGCGTGCGAGTAGCGCAGCTTGAAGACCGAGCCGCCCACGCCGGGGGTTCCTCCGGTGGCCTGGGCCTCGCTGACGTTCCACTGGATGAGCCGCCACAGCGCGCCGAACTCGGCGTTCAGCCGGCCGAGTCTGCGGCGCAGCACCGCGTCGTCCCAGCGGCCGTTGCCGCGCGCCGCGCGGGCGAGCGCACCGAGCACCCGTCGGCAGGCCACGACCTCCCCCACGAAGGCGGTACCGCGCTCGAAGGACAGGGTCACCATCGTCACCCGCCAGCCGTCGTTCTCCTCGCCGACCCGGTTGGCGACCGGGACCCGCACCTCGTCGAGGAAGACCTCGGCGAACTCGGTCGACCCGGCGAGGGTGCGCAGCGGCCGGACCGTGACGCCGGGGGCGTCCATCGGCATGGCGAGCCAGGTGATGCCCCGGTGCTTCGGTGCGCCGGGGTCGGTGCGGACGAGCAGTTCGCACCAGTCGGCGACCTCGGCGTGCGAGGTCCAGATCTTGGCGCCGCTGACCACGTACGCGTCGCCGTCCCGTACGGCCCTGGTGCGCAGCGCGGCGAGGTCCGATCCGGCATCCGGTTCGCTGAAGCCCTGGCACCAGATCTCGTCGCCGCGCAGGATCGGCGGCAGCCAGCGCCGTCTCTGCTCCGCGGTGCCCTCCGCCGCGATCGTCGGCCCGGCATGCAACAGCCCCACGAAGTTGGCGCCCACATAGGGCGCACCGGCGCGCTCGGTCTCCTCCAGGAAGATCAGCCGCAGGGTCGGGGAGGCGTCCCCGTGCACACCCGCGTACCCGGCGTCGTGGAGCATCCGCTGCCAGGCGGTGTCGTACGCCCGCCGGCCCGGCCAGTCGGTCGCGGCGGGCTTCGGCGGGAGGGTGGGCAGCGCCTCGGCCAGCCACTGCCGCAACCGGGCCCGGAAGTCCTCCTCTTCCTCCGTGCAGGCGAGGTCCATCAGGCCGGGCCCGGGCCGGGCGTGTCGATCCGTCGGTCGTCGACGCCGATGCGGCGCGGTGGCTCCACCGGCTGTGCCATCGGGTTGCCCATCGTCGTCCCCTCGCCCGTGTCCGGCCCGGTCCACCGTGGGACCCGAAGGCCGTATCTGATGAGCCGTCAGAAAGAGGCTAGACCCGGACCCTCTGGACCGACAAGGCTCCGGCCCCTACCCTCGACCAGAAAACTGACACAGCGTCAGAAAAGCGCGGCCCGGCGGGAGGGCGGATGACCGGCGACACCCTGTGGGACCTCCTCGTCCGGCGCGCCGCCCGCACCCCCGACGCCCCGGCCCTCATCCAGGGCGCGGTCTCGGCCCGCGACGAGCGGCGGATCGCCTTCGGCGGGCTGCACCGGCGCGCGGAGCGGGTCGCGGCCGGGCTGTACGAGCTGGGCGTACGACCCGGCAGCCGGGTCGTCTGGCAGCTCCCGACCCGTATCGAGACGGTGCTGCTCAGCCTCGCGCTGGCGCGCCTCGGCGCGGTCCAGAGCCCGGTCGTGCCGCTCTACCGCGACCACGAGGTGGGCCAGGTGCTGCGCCGCACCGGCGCGGCGTTCCTCGTGGTCCCCGGCGCATGGCGCGGCTTCGACCACGGCGCGATGGCGCACCGCCTGGCCGCCGGCCTGCCCGACCCGCTCACCGTCGTCGAGGCGTACGACACGCTCCCCGAGGCCGACCCCTCGGTGCTGCCCCCGCCGCCCGCCGACGCCGACGAACCCCGCTGGATCTACTGGACGTCCGGCACCACCGCCGGCCCCAAGGGCGTCCTGCACACCGACCGCACCCTGTGCACGGCCGGCCGCTGGCTGGCCGACGCGCTGCGGCTCGGCCCGTCCGACGTCGGCTCGATGGCCTTCCCGTACGCGCACGTCGCGGGCCCCGACTACACCGTGGTGCTCCTGCTGCTCGGCATCCCGGCGCTGTTGCTGGAGCACTTCGCCCTGCCCGGATCGCTCGCCGCCTACCGCCGCCACCGCGTCACCGTCGCCGGCGGCTCCACCGCCTTCTACGCCCTCTTCCTCGCCGAGCAGCGCACGCTGCCGCCCGGCCGCCGGCTGCTGCCGGCGCTGCGGCTGCTGGCCGGCGGCGGCGCCCCCAAACCGCCCGCCCTGTACCACGAGGTCACCGCGGAACTCGGCTGCCAGCTCGTGCACGGCTATGCGATGACCGAGGCCCCGATGGTCACCATGGGCGACCCGTACGACAGCCCCGAGCACCTCGCGACCACGGACGGCCGGCCGCCCGACGGCATGGAGATCCGGATCACGCCCGGGACCGGCGAGGTGCGGCTGCGCGGCCCGGTGGTCTGTCGCGGCTACCTCGACGAGCCCGCCCCCTTCGACGCGGACGGCTTCCTGCCCACCGGAGACCTCGGCCACCTCACCCCCGCCGGCCACCTGGTGATCACCGGTCGCCTCAAGGACGTCATCATCCGCAAGGGCGAGAACGTCTCCGCCCGGGAGGTCGAGGAGCTGCTGTACCGGCATCCGGACGTCGCCGACGCCGCGGTCATCGGCCTGCCGGACGACGAGCGCGGCGAACGGGTCTGCGCGGTGGTCGAACAGCCGCCAGGGGCACCGGAGTTGACCCTGGCGGCGGTCACCGCTCACCTGGTCGGCCAGGGCCTCGCCCGGCACAAGCTCCCCGAGCAGCTGGAGGTGCTGCCCGCCCTGCCGCGCGGGGCGACCCTGCGCAAGGTGCTCAAGCAGGAGCTGCGGGAGCGGTTCGGGGCCGGGTAGACGCGTCGGCTGCTCACTCGCGGACAGCAACCGTCCTCGATGCCCCGTACCGTCGCCCCATGACCCGCCTCCGCCCCCGTATCGATGCCGCCGCGCGCCGGGCCCGCCTCGGCCGCCGCCACCTGCTTGCCCCCGCCCACCGCGCGGCCACCGCCGAGCAGGTCACCGACGCCCTGCTCGGGCTGCACGCCACCGACGCCGCGACCGTGTTCCTGTCCGCCTGCGCCCGGCTGGCCGTGCCCGATCCCGGCGCGGTGGAGCGCGCGCTGTACGAGGACGTCACCCTCGTCCGGATGCAGGCCATGCGCCGCACGCTGTTCGCGGTCGGCACCGCGCTGGCACCGGTCGTCGGCGCCTCCACCGCCCGGGCCATCGCCGCCAAGGAACGCCGCGACCTGACCCGGTGGGTGATGACGGAGGTGGGCTGGGACGAACGGCGGCTGGCCGAGGTCGAGGAGCGGACCCTCGCCGCCCTCGCGGCGCGCGGCGAGGCCACCGCGGCCACACTCGCCGAGGACGTCCCCGACCTGCGCACGACGGTCGTGGTCTCGCCCGGCAAGTCCTACCAGGCCACCGTCGCGGTCTCCAGCCGGATCCTGCGCTGCCTGGCCGCCGAGGGCCGGATCCGGCGCAGCCGGCCGCGCGGCAACTGGACCAGCAGCCTGTTCCGCTGGGCCCCGGGCACCGCCCTCACGGAGCTGCCCGACCTCCCGCCCGCCGACGCCCAGGCCGAGCTCGCCCGCCGCTGGCTCGCCGCGTACGGCCCGGCCACCGCGGCGGACCTCAAGTGGTGGACGGGCTGGACGCTCACCGACACCCGGCGGGCGCTCGCCACCGTCGGCGCGGTGGAGGTGGACCTGGCCGAAGGGGCCGGCTACGCCCTCCCCGACGACCTCGAACCGGTCCCCGCCGCCGAACCCTGGGCCGCCCTGCTGCCCGCCCTCGACCCCACCGCGATGGGCTGGAAGTCCCGCGACTGGTACCTCGACCCCGCTCACGCCCCGCAGCTCTTCGACCGCAGCGGCAACATCGGCCCGACGGTCTGGTGGAACGGCCGGATCATCGGCGGCTGGGCCCAGCGCCCGGACGGCGAGATCGTCTGGCGCCTGCTGACGGACGGTGGGGGTACCTCGCTGCCCGAGCGAAGCCGAGAGCTTGGGGGAGGTGAGGCCGCCGCCGCGGTGGCGGTCGAGGCGGCCCGGCTGGCGGACTGGGTCGGCGACGTCCGCGTCACCCCGCGGTTCCGGACGCCGCTGGAGCGGGAGTTGACGGCTCAGCGCGGGGCGTAGGACCGGGTCGCCTGCTCGTAGAGCCGGTCCACCTCCTGGCGACCGGTGTCCGGACCGATGACCAGGACCAGGTGGTAGCGGCCCTGGTGGATCATGGCGAGATTGCGCACATAGACCTCGCGGCCGCTGGAGTCACGCCAGCTGAACGTGCCCTCCGCCATCGCCGTCGGCCCGACGTCGGTCCGCCGCAGGCCGGAGGCGGTGGCCCAGCCGGAGCCGCGGTACGGGGCGAGTTCGGGCTCCTTGTCCTGGAGGTAGGCCATCGGGTCCGCGCCGAACCTCGCCGTGGTGTCGCGGCCGGGCACGACCAACAGCTCGTAGTCACCGCCGACGTACCGCACCTGGCCCTGGCCGTTGGCGCCGCGCCGCTGCCAGCCCTCGCGGACCGCGATCCGGAAGCCGCTGGGATCGGTGCGCAGCGCGAAGCCCTTGGCGAGGTCCGCGGACTCGGTGGGCTGCGGGTCTCCGCTACCGGGCGTACCGCCGTCCGCGTCGCCGGAGGGCGTGGGGCTGCCGTCGGGCGCCGCGCCCGACGTGGCCGTGCGGTCCGCGCCGTGCCGGCCGGCCCTGGCGCCCTGGCCGGCCTTCGGCATGAACGCCATCGCATAGATGACCGCACAGACCAGGAGCAGCAGGATCGCGGTCAGCAGCAGCCGGCCGAGGTTGCGCGGGCCGCCCCGCACCGGGCGAGCCGGCCGGGCCGCGGTGTCGACGTCGACCTGACCCAGCATCTGCTGCTCGTACAGGTCCCGTTCCGAGGTCCGCGCCCGCCCGGCCGGTCCGGCCGACCGGACCGTGCGGGCCGGCCGGGGCGCCCGGAGCGGCTTGGGCTGCTTCGGGGGACGCGGCTGACGGGGCGGCGGCGCCAGCGGGAAGGTCTGCTCGGCGGGCCGGGCCGCACGGCGGGGGCCCGGCGTGCGCGGTGGCGGCGGTGCCGGTGCGGCGGCGGCCGTCCGCACGCCGTCGCGGCCCGGCTGCGCAGAGCGCTCGCGGTGGGCCGTCCGGGTCCTCTTGTGCCGCCCGTGGTGGACCAGTTCGCCCCGACGCCGCACGATCGGCAGCCACCGCGGACCGCCGCCCTGCTCCAGCGCCGGCATCGTCACCAGCCGACTGCCGACCTCCGGCTCGGGCGCGGTACGGATCAGCGAGCGCAACCAGCCGTGCAACTCCTCGAAGTCCGGGCGGTCGGCCGGGTCCGGGCGCAGCAGGGACTCGACGACGGGCCGCAGCGCCCCGCACTCCCCGGCAACCACCGGCGGCTCGGAGCAGACCAGCTCGGCCAGTTCGACGACGCTGTCCTCGGGGAACGGCGGATGCCCCTGGACGCTGCGGCACAGCAGCGCGCCGACCGCCCACAGGTCGGTGGCCGGGCCGAGCCGCGGGGGCACCTGCCCGTCCTCGCGCACCGGTCCGGCCTGCTCGGGCGCCCAGCGTTCGGTGACCGGGCCGACGACGGTCAGCCGCACCTGCCGGGCCCGCTCGGCGGCCAGTGCGGTGGTGGGGCGGCCGTAGCCGGTGGTGGTGGCCACGGCGGCGGTGGCGCCGTCGGCACCGGCGGGCTTGGCCAGCGAGACCCCACCCCCGGTCTCGGCCTCGGCCTCGGCCGGCGAATCGTATCCGCACAGCGCTTCCTGGGCCGCGCCCGCCGCCAGACCGGTCAGGATGGCCCGGCCGTCCTCACAGATCAGGACCGTACGGGTGGTGATGTTGCGGTGCAGCCGGCCGTCCGCGTGCAGCACCCGCAGCGCGGTCAGCAGATCGGCGGCGATCTCCGCGGCGCGGTGCGGGGACAGCGGGCGCTCGGCGAGCAGCGCGGCCAGCGGGCGGGCGGCCAGGAGTTCGCCGACGACCCACAGGCTGCCGTCCTGGACGAAGACGTCGAAGACCTGCTCCAGCCGCGGATGGTCGGGCAGCTGCGCCACGGTCGTGGCGGCCTCCAGGGCGCGCCGTACGACGGGGTCCCGGGGGCTGCGGTCGGCCACCGCGCCGGCTCGTCCGGCGCCCGGGCCGCCGCCCGGCCCCCCGGCGTACCCGGTCGCCTCCGCCCCCACGACCTCCGCCTCGACGACCTCCGGCAGCGGCACCTGACGGAGCAGGACCTCCTGCCCGCTGTAGGTGTCGAACGCCCGGGTCTCGGTGAAGTCGTCGTCGCCTAGGGGGCGCACGGGCAGGCGGTAGCGCTCGGCGAGCACCCTTCCTGCGTACTCGTCCACGACGCCTCCCCGCAGCGCGCGCTGGTGTCTACCGTCCGTGTCCACCGTCCCGCCGAAGCCGACCACCGGCTCCGACGCCGGTGGTCACTTCCGGTCGCATTCCCGCCGATTGCGGATGCGTACGGTCCCGATGTCTCAGATGTCTCACGATACGTGCCCGCACCCGCGGTTGCGGCCCGCTCGGCCGAACGACGCGCGCCGTCCGTGTCCGTCACCGCGCCCGGCACGCCGCCCGGCTCAGTCCTTCACCGCGAAGGTCTTGAACGCGGTCGCGATGACCTGCTGGCACTCCTTGTCCGACCAGGAGTCCGCCTTGCAGGTGATCATGATGGCGTAGCCGTGGTCGTCGTCGGCCCGGAACCCGCGGTTGAGGACCCGTACCTTCTCGCCGTCCTGCTCGCGGGTGAACGACCAGTCGGCGACGGTCGGATAGCCCCGCCACTGCACCGACTTGATGCCGATGAGGTGGTAGTTGTCGCTGGAGCTGCGCACGCTCGGCTCCAGGCTGCGCCAGGCGGCCGCCGCGTCCTCGCCGGGCTCGGCGTTGTAGTCGATCTGGACGCGCGGGAACCCGCCCGACGCGCTGTATATGGCGCCGGAGTTCTGCCCGGCGGTGCCGGTCTGCCGAAAGCCCTTGGGCATCGCCATGCGGAAGTGGAAGGCGCCGTTGGAGACCGCGGCGAAGCCGTCCGGCACCGCCTTGGCATCCTGACCGCCCTTGCCGTCCTTGCCGCCCTGGTCCCCGAGGGGGGTGGCGCCGGGCGTCTGCGGGCCGGACCCGCCGGGCTGGTTCGTGGCCGCATCGCCGTTCGCATCGGCCGCGTCGGTCGAGGGATCGGCCTTGGAGGCGGACGGCGCCTTGTCCTGACGGCCGGACGCATGGCCGCCCCGCGTGCCCGTGTCGCCACCGCTCAGCACGACGGCCAGCACCGTGCCGAGCACCGCGAGGGCGACGGCCACGGCCACGATGATCAGCGTGCGGCGCGGAACCACGTCGGTCAGCGACGCGCGCGAGGTGGACGGGCGGTTGCCGTCCCCGGGTCTGGACTCCGCGCGGGCCGCCGCGGCGGCCTTGCGCACGGACTCCAGGGCGCCTCGCACCCGTTCCTTGGCGAGGTCGGCGACGGCGGGACGGGAGGCCGTCGGGCGGGTCGCCGGCTCGCCGTCCGCGGCCGTCTTCTTCGCGGTGTCCGCGGCAGGCGCGACCGTGGCCGCCTTCTTCGGGCGCTCCGGCGCGCTCGCCGCGGCGCTCGCCCCGGCCCCCGCGGCCTTGGCGGCGCCGGCCTTGCCCGTACCGGTCTGTCCCGTTCCGGCCTTGCCCGTACCGGCCTTGCTCGAACCGCTGGTGCCCGTGCCGGCCTTGCCGGCACCGGACGCGCTCCCGCTCCCGGCGGCCGGCTTCGCCTTCGGCGCCCGGCTCTTCGGGGCGGCCTTCGGCTTCGCGCCGCCCTTGGACTTGGTCCGCTCGCCGGTCAGGGTCGGCAGGGCCATCGCCCGCGTCGCGTCCGCCGGCGGTTCGGGTGCGGGCTTCTCCGGGGCGTGCACGATGGCGTTCAGCAGCGCCCGCGCGCCCGCGTCGTCCAGACGGGCGTCGGGGTCCTTCACCAGCAGGCCGTAGATGACCTCTTCCAGGGCGCCGGCGCTCTTCGGCGGCTCCACCGGCTCGGTCATCACCGCGGTGAGCGTGGCGATCGCCGACCCCTTGTCGTACGGGGGCACGCCCTCGACGCAGGCGTACAGCAGCCCGCCCAGCGACCACAGGTCGGCCGGCGGGCCGGGCTTCTGGCCGCGGGCGCGCTCCGGGGAGATGTAGGAGGGGGCGCCGACGAGCATGCCGGTCGAGGTCACCGAGGGGTCCCCCTCGACCTGGGCGATGCCGAAGTCGCTCAGCACGACCCGGCCGTCGTCGGACATCAGGACGTTGGACGGCTTCACATCGCGGTGCAGGATGCCCTCGCGGTGCGCGGCGCGCAGCACGTCGAGCACCGCCAGGCCCACCTCGGCGGCGCGGCGCGGGGTGAGCGGGCCGTCGTCGCGGACCACTTCGGCGAGCGAGCGGCCCTCGACCAGCTCCATCACGATCCACGGCCGGTCGTCCTCGTCGACCACGTCGTAGACCGTCACCGCGCCGTTGTGGCGGATCCGGGCGATCGCCTTGGCCTCGCGCAGCGTACGGGTGATCAGCCGACGCTTCTCGTCCTCTTCGACCCCACCCGGGAAGCGCAGTTCCTTGACTGCGACCGTACGGCCCAGGACCTCGTCGCGTGCCCGCCAGACGGTGCCCATGCCGCCCCGGCCGAGGACATCGGCGAGCCGGTACCGGCCGGCGAGCAGCCTGCCCTCCGTGCCGTCCATCTCGACCTCGTCGCCCACTGAATCCCCTCGGCAATCCAGCCGAGTTGGCAGCTTTGACGTCGCATCGATCGTCAAACTGACCCAACTCGGACAACCCACCCTGGCAGAGCCTTCATTCTCCCTCATCCGTGGCCATGCGGAAGGCCCGGGTCGGTGCCGACGGACACCGCCCACCCGTCATGACGGCCCTGAGGAACCGGAGTCCCACTGACGAAGCGCTCGCCCCGCCCGGCCCGGACGGCCGTGTCGACCGCCGTGGCCGGACTCGTTCTGGCCGCCCGCACCGGTCAGTCGGCGGTCCGGCACGGCGCTCCGGGGGGGGCGGCCTCTACGCCGCCGAGCCGCCCTACCGCGGCACGATGTCCGGCGCCCCCAGGCGCGCCGCATCCGCCGTCAGATCGTCGGGCTGGCGCTGCGATTCGCGCTCCGCCTCCACCCGCTTCTCGTAGTGCGCGATCTCCTTCTCGACCTGCTCGCTGCCCCAACCCAGCGCGGGTGCCATCAGCTCGGCCGCCTCACGGGCGCTGCGGGTGCCCCGGTCGAAGGTCTCGATCGAGATCCGGGTACGGCGGGTCAGCACGTCGTCCAGGTGCCGCGCGCCCTCGTGCGTGCAGGCGTACACCACCTCGGCGCGCAGGTAGTCCTCCGCGGCCGCCAGCGGTTCGCCCAGCGAGGGGTCGGCCACCACCAGCTCCAGCACCTCCTCGGTGAGCGAGCCGTACCGGTTCAACAGGTGCTCTATGCGCGCCACATGCAGCCCGGTGCGCACCGCGATCCGGGCCCGGGCGTTCCACAGCGCCTTGTAGCCCTCGGCCCCGACCAGCGGCACGTCCTCCGTCACGCACTCCGCGACCCTCTGGTCGAGCCCGTGCACCGCCTCGTCGACGGCGTCCTTGGCCATCACCCGGTACGTCGTGTACTTGCCGCCCGCGACCACCACCAGCCCCGGCACCGGATGCGCGACCGTGTGCTCCCGCGACAGCTTGCTGGTGGCGTCCGATTCGCCCGCCAGCAGCGGTCGCAGCCCGGCGTACACACCCTCCACGTCGTCCCTGGTCAGCGGCGTCGCCAGCACCGAATTGACGTGCTCCAGCAGGTAGTCGATGTCCGCGCTGGACGCCGCCGGGTGCGCCTTGTCCAGGTCCCAGTCGGTGTCCGTCGTGCCCACGATCCAGTGCCGCCCCCAGGGAATGACGAACAGCACGCTCTTCTCGGTGCGCAGGATCAGTCCGGTCGTGGAGTGGATGCGGTCCTTGGGGACCACCAGGTGGATCCCCTTCGAGGCCCGCACGTGGAACTGCCCGCGCTCACCGATCAGCGCCTGGGTGTCATCGGTCCACACCCCGGTGGCGTTGACGATCTGTCGGGCCCGGATCCGGTACTCGTCACCCACCTCGACGTCCTGCACCCGCGCGCCGACCACCCGCTCGCCCTCGCGCAGAAACCCCACCACCCGCGCCCGGTTGGCGACCTGGGCGCCGTAGGCGGCGGCCGTCCGCACGATCGTCGCCACGTACCGCGCGTCGTCCATCTGCGCGTCGTAGTACTGCAACGCGCCGACCAGGGCGTCCTTCTTCAGGCAGGGCGCCACCCGCAGCGCCCGCTTGTGCGACAGGTGCCGGTGTACCGGCAGCCCCCTGCCGTGCCCCGAGGAGACCGACATCGCGTCGTACAGCACCACACCCGTGCCCGCGTACCACCGCTCCCACCCCTTGTGGGCCAGCGGGTACAGGAACGGCACCGGTTTCACCAGGTGCGGCGCGAGCCGCTGGAGCAACAGCCCCCGCTCCTTCAGCGCCTCCCGCACCAGCGCGAAGTCCAGCATCTCCAGGTACCGCAGACCACCGTGGATGAGCTTGCTCGACCGGCTGGACGTGCCCGACGCCCAGTCCCTGGCCTCCACCAGACCGGTGGACAGGCCCCGGGTCGCCGCGTCCAGCGCGGTCCCGGCGCCGACGACACCGCCGCCGACCACGAGAATGTCCAGCTCCTGCTCCGCCATTCGGGCGAGCGCCTCGGCCCGCTGCGCCGGTCCCAGTGTCGCTGTCCTCACCGCTGCCTCCCGCTGCCGTCGGGGCCACTGTGGTCGGGGCAACACCCCCGTCCGTCGATTCTGACCGCGCCAAGTGCCGCTATCCACCCTCCACTCACGACGGCAACACCCGACTGTCCAGATCCCTCAATCCCCATTCTGGGCCAAATGTCCGCTTAGTCTACTTATGCACTATTCACATACGTCCGCGGAATCGGCTCCCGTCATCCACACACCTCACGCGCAGTCACTCGGGAAGGACGGCCGCAGCATGCCCGCAGATCTCGCCGTCATCGGACTCGGTCACCTCGGCCTCCCCCTCGCCCAGGCCGCCACCGCCGCCGGCATCGGCACCCTCGGATACGACCCCGACCCCCGGGCCGCCGCCCTCTCCGGCGCCGACGGGCCGCTCTCCGCCACCGAACTCCGCCGCCTGCTCTCGGCGGGCTTCCGCACCACCACCGACCCCACCACCCTCGGCCGGGTCCGTACCGCCGTCATCTGCGCGCCCACACCACCCGGCGAGGAGGGCACCCCCGACCTCACGGCCGTCGCCGACGCCGCCCGCACCCTCGCCGCCCGGCTGCGCCCGCACACCACGGTCATCCTCGAATCCACCGCCTACCCGGGCGCCACCGAGGAATTCCTGCGCCCCCTCCTCGAAGCGGGCTCCGGCCTCACCGCCGGCCGCGACTTCCACCTCGCCTGCTCCCCCGGACGCCACGACCCCGGCAACCGCACCCACCACTACGCCAACACCCCCAAGGTCATCGGCGGCCTCACCCCCGCCTGCACGGAGGCGGCCGCCACGTTCTACGGCCGCCTCACCGACAAGGTCGTCCGCGCCCGGGGCCCGCGCGAGGCGGAGATGACCAAGGTGCTGGAGACCAATTTCCGGCACGTGAACATCGCCCTCGTCAACGAGATGGCCGTCCTCTGCCATGACCTCGGCGTCGACCTGTGGGACGTCATCCGCTGCGCGGAGACCAAACCGTTCGGCTTCCAGTCCTTCCGGCCCGGCCCCGGCGTCGGCGGCCACACCCTCCCCGCGGACCCCAACCACCGCCCCGCCAAAGGCCGTTCGGCCGGCCACCCGCTCCGCCTGGTCGAACTGGCCCGGGACGTCAACGGCCGCATGCCCCACTACGTCATCCAGCGCTGCGCCACCCTCCTGAACGAACACGGCAAGTCCGCCCGCGGCGCCCGGATCCTCCTGCTGGGCGTCACCTACAAACCCGACATCGGCGACCTGACGGGGTCACCGGCCTGGGAGATCGCCTCCCGTCTGAGGGAACTCGGCGCACACGTCACGTACCACGACCCCTACGTCCCCCGCTGGCAGGTCCTCGACCGCCCCGTCCCCCGCGCCGACTCCCTCTACGAGGCCGCCGCCGCGGCGGACCTGACGCTCCTCCTCCAGGCCCACCGCACCTACGACCTCCAAGGGCTGTCGGTGAAGGCCCAGCTCCTCCTGGACACCAGGGGCGCCACCCCCACCGGCGCCGCCCACCGCCTCTGAGAACGCCGAAAGCCCGGCTGCAACGCAGCCGGGCCGTGCACACTCCACCCACCGGGGCGGGGTCCCGACCACTCGACGGGAGGGGGCGCCCCGGCGGGAAAGCCGAAAACGTGGGAGGCCCTACCTCCGCGGCGCTACCGTCACCTCGACCCGCTGGAACTCCTTCAGCTCCGAGTAGCCCGTGGTCGCCATCGCGCGCCGCAGCGCACCGAAGAAGTTCATCGAACCGTCGGGGGTCGTGGACGGCCCCAACAGCACCTCCTCCGTCGTACCGACCACGCCCAGGTCCATCCGCTTGCCGCGGGGCACGTCCTCGTGGACCGCCTCCATGCCCCAGTGGTGGCCGCGGCCGGGGGAGTCCGTCGCCCGCGCGAGCGGCGAGCCCATCATCACCGCGTCCGCGCCGCAGGCGATCGCCTTCGGGAGGTCACCCGACCAGCCCACCCCGCCGTCCGCGATGACGTGGACGTACCGGCCGCCGGACTCGTCCATGTAGTCCCGGCGGGCCGCCGCGACATCGGCGACCGCGGTCGCCATCGGCACCTGGATGCCCAGCACGTTCCGCGTGGTGTGCGCGGCCCCGCCGCCGAAGCCCACCAGCACACCGGCCGCGCCGGTACGCATCAGGTGCAGCGCCGCGGTGTACGTGGCACACCCGCCCACGATCACCGGGACGTCCAGCTCGTAGATGAACTGCTTCAGGTTCAGCGGCTCGGCCGCGGACGAGACGTGCTCGGCGGAGACCGTCGTGCCACGGATGACGAAGATGTCGACGCCGGCGTCCACCACGGCCTTGGAGAACTGCGCCGTCCGCTGCGGCGACAGCGCCGCGGCGGTGACCACGCCCGAGTCGCGCACCTCCTTGATGCGCTGCCCGATCAGCTCCTCCTTGATCGGAGCGGCGTAGATCTCCTGGAGACGGCGGGTCGCGGTGGCCTCGTCCAGCTCCGCGATCTCGGCCAGCAGCGGCTCCGGGTCCTCGTAGCGGGTCCACAGCCCCTCAAGGTTGAGGACACCCAGACCACCCAGCTCGCCGATGCGGATCGCGGTCTGCGGCGAGACCACCGAGTCCATCGGCGCCGCCAGGAACGGCAGCTCGAAGCGGTAGGCGTCGATCTGCCAGGCGATCGAGACCTCCTTCGGGTCGCGGGTGCGGCGACTGGGTACGACGGCGATGTCGTCGAATGCGTATGCCCGGCGGCCGCGCTTGCCGCGCCCGATCTCGATCTCAGTCACGTTGTGGCCTTTCCCTCTACGTCTACCGTCCCAGTATCCCCGACACACCGGAGCCCGCGGCCGGGGTGCGGCCGCGGGCTCCGAAGGAGGTCCGCGCCGGGGCCGTCCGAGGGACGGGCCCGGGGTGCACGGAGCGGGTCAGCGCATCAGCTCCGGGCGTAGTTCGGTGCCTCGGTGATCATCTGGACGTCGTGCGGGTGGCTCTCCTTCAGGCCCGCGGCGGTGATCCGGACGAAGCGGCCCTTCTCCTTGAGCTCGGGGATGTCGGCGGAGCCGACGTAGCCCATGGAGGCGCGCAGGCCGCCGACGAGCTGGTGGGCGACCGAGGCGAGCGGGCCGCGGTAGGGCACCTGGCCCTCGATGCCCTCGGGCACCAGCTTGTCCTCGGAGAGGACGTTGTCCTGGAAGTAGCGGTCCTTGGAGAAGGACCTGCCCTGGCCGCGGGACTGCATCGCGCCCAGCGAGCCCATCCCGCGGTACGACTTGAACTGCTTGCCGTTGATGAAGACCATCTCGCCGGGCGACTCCTCACAGCCGGCCAGCAGCGAGCCCAGCATCACGGTGTCCGCGCCGGCCGCGATCGCCTTGGCGATGTCGCCGGAGAACTGGAGACCACCGTCGCCGATCAGCGGCACACCCGCCGCGTTCGCGGCCTGCGCGGCCTCGTAGATCGCGGTGACCTGCGGGACGCCGACGCCGGCGACGACGCGGGTGGTGCAGATCGAACCGGGACCGACGCCGACCTTGATGCCGTCGGCACCCGCGTCGATCAGCGCCTGGGCGCCGTCGCGGGTGGCGACGTTGCCGCCGACGACGTCCACGCTGATGTTGGACTTGATCTTGGCGATCATGTCGAGGATGCCGCGGCTGTGACCGTGCGCACTGTCCACGACGAGGAAGTCGGCACCGACCTCGACCAGCGCCTGCGCCCGCTCGTACGCCGCGTCGCCGACGCCCACCGCGGCACCGACGACCAGCCGGCCCTCGGCGTCCTTGGCGGCGTTCGGGTACTTCTCGGCCTTGACGAAGTCCTTGACCGTGATCAGACCCTTGAGCACACCCGCGTCGTCGACCAGCGGCAGCTTCTCGATCTTGTGGCGGCGCAGCAGCTCGATGGCGTCCTCGCCGGAGATGCCGACCTTGCCGGTGACCAGCGGCATCGGCGTCATGACCTCGCGGACCTGCCGGCGGCGGTCCATCTCGAAGGCCATGTCGCGGTTGGTGACGATGCCCAGCAGCTTGCCCGCGGCGTCGGTGACCGGCACACCGCTGATCCGGAACTTGGCGCACAGCGCGTCGGCCTCGGCGAGGTCGGCGTCCGGGCGGACCGTGATCGGGTCGGTGACCATGCCGGACTCGGAGCGCTTGACCAGGTCGACCTGGTTGGCCTGGTCCTCGATGGAGAGGTTGCGGTGCAGTACGCCCGCGCCGCCCTGCCGCGCCATGGCGATGGCCATCCGCGCCTCGGTGACCTTGTCCATCGCCGCGGAGAGCAGCGGGATGTTGACCGTGACGTTGCGCGAGACCCGGGAGGCGGTGTTGACCGCGTTCGGCAGCACCTCCGACGCGCCGGGCAGCAGCAGCACGTCGTCGTATGTCAGGCCGAGCATGGCGAATTTGGCGGGCATACCGTCGACGTTGTCACTCATGACACCTTCCCCAATGCTCTTGCCTCAGCGCGGACTCCCATGCTAACGGCCTAGAGAAGTGTCCCAATCCACGAGCGATGAGGGCCTCGTCACTTGTGTTTTTCTACGGCGACATCTCGCCGTACGTTTCCGGTCCCCCGCCTACTGCTCGGCGAGCGCCCGCAGCCTGCTCAGCGCACGGTGCTGGGCGACCCGGACCGCGCCCGGCGACATTCCCAGCATCTGCCCGGTCTCCTCGGCCGTCAGCCCGACGGCGACCCGCAGCAGCACCAGTTCGCGCTGGTTCTCCGGAAGGTTCGCCAGCAGCTTCTTGGCCCACTCGGCATCGCTGCTCAGCAGCGCCTGCTCCTCGGGGCCGAGGGAGTCGTCCGGCTGCTCGGGCATCTCGTCGGACGGCACGGCCGTGCTGCCCGGATGCCGCATCGCGGCGCGCTGTAGGTCGGCGACCTTGTGGCCGGCGATGGCGAAGACGAACGCCTCGAACGGCTTTCCGGTGTCGCGGTAGCGCGGCAGCGCGCACAGCACCGCGACACACACCTCCTGCGCCAGGTCCTCGACGAAGTGCCGGGCATCACCCGGCAGCCTCGACAGACGGGTGCGGCAGTAGCGCAGGGCGAGGGGGTGCACATGGGCCAGTAGGTCGTGGGTGGCCCGCTGGTCCCCCTCCACGGCGCGTGCGACGAGATCGCCGATCTCCTGTCTCCCGTCATCACGCATCGCACCATGGTGCCTCGGCGCCGGAGGATCCGCGGCAGCACCCCCGTCGTTGTGCCCCGAACCGTTACGAGCCGTCGCGCTAGCACTCACGTTCCACGCCTCCCCCGTTCGGGTTGTACCCATACCCACGGCGACCCCTCGCCGGTAGCTTGTCTGCGTGCCGTAGGGCACCTGGCAGGGCTCATCCGTCATGAGGTCTCTTCTTGGCCGAGTGAGAAGCCCCGGCCTCCGCCGGGGAGGAGTCACACCTCCAAGGATGCGGCATCCCGTGAGGTTTCGGCGCCGGGCGTCGACGCAGCGGGGTTACGACGGTCGCTGCCCGGCCGGCGGGCGGGCGTCGTAACCCCGTTTGCACAGCAGGTTCAGCGAACCAGTCCCCAGCGGAAGCCCAGGGCCACCGCATGCGCCCGGTCCGAGGCGCCGAGCTTCTTGAAGAGCCGCCGGGCGTGGGTCTTGACCGTGTCCTCCGACAGGAACAGCTCACGGCCGATCTCCGCGTTGGAACGGCCGTGGCTCATCCCCTCCAGCACCTGGATCTCGCGCGCGGTGAGCGTCGGCGCGGCACCCATCTCGGCCGACCGCAGCCGGCGCGGGGCGAGCCGCCACGTCGGGTCGGCGAGCGCCTGGGTCACCGTCGCCCGCAGCTCCGCGCGCGAGGCGTCCTTGTGCAGATAGCCACGGGCACCGGCGGCGACCGCCAGCGCGACGCCGTCGAGGTCCTCGGCGACCGTGAGCATGATGATCCGGGCACCGGGGTCGGCGGACAGCAGCCGGCGCACGGTCTCGACACCGCCGAGGCCGGGCATCCGCACGTCCATCAGAATCAGGTCCGAGCGATCGGCACCCCAGCGGCGGAGGACTTCCTCGCCGTTGGCCGCCGTCGTCACACGCTCGACGCCGGGTACGGTCGCAACCGCCCGACGGAGCGCCTCTCGGGCAAGCGGGGAGTCGTCGCAGACGAGGACGGATGTCATGACCGCCCTCCGCAGCTGATGCGCGTCACCTTGAGCCTCCAGGCTGGTACGTATCGTCACCTGTGCGATTGACGGGCCGCCTCGGACACCTGCCCGAGGCCTACCTCCACCAACCGCCTCCGCACACTCAACGACGGTCACTCGAAAGAGTTACGGCTTCGGCGACCGAGTTCAGCACGCTCCGTGAGGAGCCGGATACGCAGACGACTTGTCGGACGACCGGCATCCGCGCGTGCACCCTATGCCCTATTTGGCTCCCTTTCTTCCATTTTCGCGTTGACTGCGACTAGATTCGCAATGAGTCATATTTACATCTACTTCGACAGTAGATGTACGGTCGTGAGCACCGAGCCCGAATCAGCATCGCTTCGAGGGGACAAGCAATGGCAGATTTCTCCCGCCTCCCGGGCCCGAACGCAGACCTCTGGGACTGGCAGCTGCTGGCCGCCTGCCGCGGTGTGGACAGCTCCCTCTTCTTCCACCCCGAGGGCGAGCGCGGAGCGGCCCGCAGCGCGCGTGAGACATCGGCGAAGGAGGTGTGCATGCGCTGCCCCGTACGGGCTGAGTGCGCGGCGCATGCACTGGCCGTCCGCGAGCCCTACGGGGTCTGGGGCGGCCTGACGGAGGACGAGCGCGAGGAGCTCATGGGCCGGGCCCGCCACCGGCTGATCCCCGCGACCTCCATGACCGGCGACTCGGGCGTCGCGGGTTCCTGAGCGCGGAAGAAACGTTCCTGCGCAGCCGCGGGCGGCGGGGAACGAAGTGTGGGGGATGTTCTGTGCCGCTAACGACCGTCGGCGTGGGCCCGCCGGCCCGCCGCATTCACCAACTGGTCGAGCGTCGCCTCGACGGCGGGCACCTGCGCCAGATCCGGCAGCGTGAGCGCGACGATCTCCCGGTGCACCGCGGGCTCCATCCGTACCGCCGCAACGCCCTTGGGGCGTACCGACTCCAGCGTGAGCTCTGGCAGTGCGGCGACTCCCAGCCCCGCCCCGACCAGGCCGATCACCGCGGGGTAGTCGTCGGTCGCGAAGTCGATGCGCGGGGTGAAGCCCGCGCTCTCACAGACCTCCACCAGGTGCCTGCGGCAGCGGGGGCAGCCGGCGATCCACGGCTCGTCCGCCAGCTCCGCGAACCGCACCGTGCCCGCCTTCGCCAGCCGGTGGCCGTCCGGCACCAGGCCGACCAGCCGGTCCGCCAGGATCGGCCGGACCACCAGGTCGTCCCACTCCGCCCCGGCCGCCGGGTCCGCGCCGCGCACCTCCGGGTAACGGAAGGCCAGCGCGATCTCGCAGTCCCCGTTGCGCAGCATCTCGATCGAGCGCGGCGGCTCGGCCTCCACCAGCGACACCCTCGTACCCGGGTGCGCGGCCCGCATCCTGGCCAGGGCGGTCGGCACCAGCGTCGAGCTGCCCGACGGGAACGACACCAGCCGCACCCGCCCGGCCCGCAGGCCGGCGATCGCCGCGACCTCCTCCTCGGCGGCGGTCAGCCCGGCCAGGATGCCGACGGCGTGCCGCACCAGCGCCTCGCCGGCCTGCGTCAGCCGCATCTCACGACCGGCGCGGACCAGCAGCGGGGTGCCGGCGGACTGCTCCAGGGCCTTCATCTGCTGGCTGACGGCGGGCTGGGTGCAGCCCAGTTCACGCGCCGCGCCGGAGAACGAGCCGGTCCGGGCGACGGCACGCAGCACACGGAGATGACGGGCCTCGATCATGAGCCAAGCATAAGTTGTACTTGGATTGATCGCGAAAAGTTCGCCGGATGCTTTGGGGTGGGATGGGTGGCGTCGGGCGCGGCGTTGTTCCGGTCGAGCGCAGCGGGGCGCGGCCACGCCCGGCGGTGCCGACGGGACTGACAGAGTCTCTGCCGATGGCCCCCTTCCGGGCCGCGGCCAGGAGCGGAGGAGGTCCGCATGAAGGTGCTGACCGTGAATCTCGGGACGACCACACCGTCCGAGCACACCGACGCCGAGGGCGGCACGGGCATCGACAAGCGGCCCACCAACGGCCCGGTGGCGGTGACCGCGCCCGGCCCCAAAGGCGTCGGCGGCAGCGGACTGGCCGGCGACGCGGTGGTCGACCTCCGCCATCACGGCGGCGACGACCAGGCCGTTTACGCATACGCCCGCGAGGACCTGGACGACTGGGAGCGGGCGCTGGGTCGGACGCTGCCCAACGGCTGCTTCGGCGAGAACCTCACCACCTCCGGCATCGAGATCACCAGCGCCCGGATCGGCGAACGCTGGCGGATCGGCCCGCGGCTGCTGCTGGAGGTGAGCTGCCCGCGGATCCCCTGCCGGACGTTCCAGGGGTGGCTCGGCGAACACGGCTGGCTCCGGCGGTTCACCCGGGCTGGGGTACCCGGCGCGTACCTACGGGTGATCGAGGCGGGCGAGATCCGCGGCGGCGACACCGTCGAGCGGGTGCACCGCCCGGACCACGAGGTGACCATCGGGCTGATGTTCCGGGCCCTGACGACACAGCGGGAGCTGCTGCCCCGGCTGCTGGAAGCCGGCCCGGCGCTGCCGGACGAGGCACGCCGGCGAACGCTGAAGTACCTCGAAGCGAACGGCAGTTGAGTAACGGACCGGACGCCCCGCCCGGCAGCGCCCGGACGGACCGCTCCCGCACCCCCATCGGCGGACCGCCGGACGGCGGTGGGGTCGGGGCCTGCGGCTCCGATGTCGCCGTCCGGGCAGATAGCGTGCCGGTATGACGACTGCATTGATCACGGGAGCCACGGCGGGCATCGGCGCGGCGTTCGCCCGACGGCTGGCGAGCGACGGACACAGCGTGGTGCTGGTGGCGCGTGACGAGAAGCGACTGCGCGAACAGGCAACCGAGTTGCACGACCGGCACGGCATCGAGGCGGAGGTGCTGAGCGCCGACCTGTCGACGGAGGACGGTATCGCGGCGGTCGAGGCCCGGCTCTCGGACACCAAGCATCCGGTCGATCTGCTGGTGAACAACGCCGGCTTCGGCAACAAGGGCGAGTACCTACAGACCCCGATGGCCGACGAACTGACGATGCTCAAGGTGCACTGCGAGGCGGTGCTGCGGCTGACCACCGCAGGGGTGCGCGGGATGCGGGACCGGCGGCGCGGCGCGGTGGTCAATGTGGCGTCGGTGGCGGCGTTCGTCCCGCGCGGCACCTACGGCGCGAGCAAGGCCTGGGTCGTGCAGTTCACCCAGGGCGCCGCACGGGACCTGGCGGGCAGCGGGGTACGGCTGATGGCCCTGTGCCCCGGCTTCGTACGGACCGAGTTCCACCAGCGGGCCGGCATGGGGACGGACAACATCCCCGGCTGGCTGTGGCTGGACGCGGACAAGCTGGTGGACGCGGCGATGAAGGACCTGATGCGGGGCAAGTCGCTGTCCATCCCCGACCCCCGGTACAAGGCCCTGATGGGCGCGGTGAAGCTGGCCCCCCGCGGAGTACTGGGCGGCCTGACGTCACGGACGGGGCGGAAGTACGGTCCCTCCAAGGCCTAGGCCCAGGCGGCCGGCGTTCTCCCCACGTTTTTGGCTTTCCCGCCGTGGTGGTTTCTCGCCGTTGCGCCTGCGGCGGGCGGGGGTTTGTTGGGTGCGGTGACGGGCCTCCGGGGCAGGGTGTCCGGACTGCTTCGCTTTACGTCCGGAAACCCTGCCCCTCCGGCCCGTCCCCTCCCGTGAGTGGGTGGATTACTTGTGGGGGCTGGCGCCGTCTGTCGACTGCGGGCAGGGGACCACTCGTGCGAGCCCCCACCGGCCTTCTTCCCTCCCACACCCTCAGCCGAACAGCCCCGCGCAGCGGCACAGCCCGCCGCAGGCGAAACGGCGAACAACCACCACGGCGGGACAGAAAAACACGTGGGAAGCCAAGCCAAGCGCCGCGGACCGCCAAGTTACCTCGATCGTCCGCCCCCTGATGACCGTCCTGGCCAGTTCGCTGACGGGGGCGGGGTCGGGGTCTGCCGTGAGGGAGGCCAGTGACACGAAGAGGGTGCCGTCGGGGTCCGCGGTGGTGGTGCCCTCCAGGACGGCGGTGTGGGTGCGGGGGCCGAAGAGGGTGCTGCCGGTGGTCGCTTCCCGGGGCGGGCCCTGGTAGCCGTGTACGGGGTGGAGTTGGGCCAGGGGGCCGTCGGGGGTGGTGGCCCAGCCGGTCTGGCGGACGGGGGTGCCCGGGGCGGCGCCGGTGACCAGGTGGGCGCGGAGTTCGGCCCGTCCGTGCACGGCGGTGACGGACAGGATCCGGACGCCGGGGAGCGCGCTGCCGTCGGCGTGGCGCGGGGTGTGGGCGGAGGCGACCCAGTCGGGGCCCTGGCCGTGCGGTGTGGCGGGGCCACGGGTGGTCGGGCGGCCGTCGACGAGCAGGGCGAAGTGGTTGTCCGGCAGGGTCGGTTCGGCGTCGGTGGGGCCGGTGCGGGTGGAGTACGCGAAGCGGGCGTAGTACGGGTCGGGTCCGGCCAGGGTGGAGTTGCTGCCGTGGTTGTGGAGGCGGACCAGGCCGTCGGAGGCGGTGGCCTGGAGCAGCAGGCCGGTCCGGCCGAGCGGTCTGGCGGCGTCCGCGGTCTCGGCGGGGAGGGCCTCCTCGGGGGCGGTCCAGGCGGGGTGGTCGGCGGGGAGCAGCAGGCCGAGGAATCCCTTGGCCGCCCAGTAGGGCGACCCCGGGCCCGAGTAGCTCTGGAGCATCGGTGCGTAGGGCCCGTACCAGCCGAGCGGCAGCAGGCCGTGTGCGGTGGCGGCGCCGCGGTCGAGGAAGTGGCGCAGTACCCCGGAGGCGAGGCGGCGGGTGGCGCCCGGCGTGAGCGGGGTGTGGCCGGTGAGCGTGCCGAGCCAGGGGGCGGCGGTGGCTGCGCACCGGTAGGTGAGCGAACGGCCGAAGGGCAGCGGTGCGCCGTTGGCGTCGAAGAGGTGGGCGTAGGAGTCGAGTTGGGCGCGCAGCCGGGGGCCGTGGGTGGCGAGGAGGGCGCGGTCGGCACTGAGGTGCGCGTGCAGCACCGGGTAGAAGTGCAGGGCCCAGGCGTTGTAGTGGTCGAAGGCGCGGTTGTCGCCGTCGGAGTACCAGCCGTCGCCGCGGTACCAGTCCTCGATGCGGGTCAGGGCACGGTCGATGGCTGTCCGGGCACGGACGGTCTCGATGCCCGCGTCGTGCAGGAAGCCACCGACGGTGAGGCCGAAGAGCCACCAGTTGTTGTCGACGGGGGACGGGCCGAGGGCGGGCGACAGCCAGTCGACGACGCGGGCCCGGACGCGGTCGTCGAGGGTGTCCCACAGCCAGGGGCGGGTCAGGCGGAGGCCGAGGGCGAGCGAGGCGGCTTCCACATAAGCCTGGCGGACGGCGTCGATACGCGGCCAGGCGTCGGGAGCGTCCGTCGTCAACGCCCGCTCGCCGGTGGGGTTCCGGGTACCCGCGGCGAGGCCCTCGGCGTAGCGGGGCAGGTGGGCGTGCGGGTCGTGGCCGTTGCTGCCGGCGACCCGGAGGGCGGCGAGCAGAAACGTGCGGGCGAAGCCTTCGAGGCCGTCCGAGCGGGGGCCGGAGGAGCTGGGGCGGGCGCCGGGGAGGGTGAGCAGGGCGTGGCGCGGGGAGGAGTAGGGGCGGGTGGCGCACAGCAGGGCGTCGGCCGTGGCCTCCCAGTGGGCGCGGGTGAAGCCGGTGTACGGGCTGAGGGCGCGGTCCTCGGGCGGGAGGGGGAAGGGGTGGCGTACGGACATGGCGCCCCCTGATGCGGAGGATGACGGCCGGCGCCGGGAATCCTTCCCGCGTGGCTGACCGAACGTCAAGGGAACACGGAGGAAGGCAGCAGATGACCGGACCGTCCGCCATGAACCCGCACCCGTCCGCGGCGGGCGGGCAGCCTGCCGTGCACCGCCCCGCCCTGCTGCTGTCGATGGGGCCCGGCGTCGCCGACCGGCTCCTCGACGCCCGCCACCACACCCGCCTGGCGGCGCTGGCCCGGACCGACTCCCGCCTCGTCGCCCACGACCTGACCGACCCGTCCCCCGCGGTGGCCGCCGCTCTCGCCGACGCCGAGGTGCTCCTCACGTGCTGGGGCGCTCCCCCGCTGACCGGGCGCGTGCTGGACACCGCCCCCCGCCTGCGCGCCGTGATCCACGCCGCCGGCTCGGTCAAGCACCACGTCACCGAGGCCTGTTGGGAGCGGGGCCTCGTGGTGTCCTCGGCCGCCGCCGCCAACGCCCTCCCGGTCGCCGAGTACGCCCTCGCCGCGATCCTGACGGCCAACAAGCAGGTGCTGCGCTCCGCCCGCCGCTACCGGGAGCTGCGCGGGCGTCCGCACGACTGGCACGCCGAGTTCGCCGGCGCCGGCAACTACCGCCGCACGGTCGGCGTCGTCGGCGCCTCCCGCATCGGCCGCCGCGTCATCGAGCTGCTGCGCCCGTTCGACCTGCACGTCCTGCTGTACGACCCGTACGTGGACGGCGCCGAGGCCGCCCGCCTGGGGGTGCGGCCGGTGTCCCTGGGCACGCTGTGCGCGGAGAGCGACATCGTCACCGTGCACGCCCCGCAGCTGCCCGCCACCCACCATCTGCTCGGCGCCGGCGAACTGGCCCTGATGCCGGACGGCGCCACCCTGGTCAACACCGCCCGCGGCGCCCTGGTCGACGAGGCGGCGCTCCTCCCGGAGCTGCTCACCGGCCGGCTCAACGCCGTGCTCGACGTCACCGATCCCGAACTCCCGTCGGCCGATTCGCCGTTGTACGACCTGCCGAACGTCCTGCTCACCCCGCATGTCGCCGGTTCGTTGGGCAACGAGCTGCCGCGGCTGGCCGACGCCGCGCTCGACGAACTCGACCGTTACGTCCGGGGTCTGCCGTTCGCCGATCCGGTGCGCCCGGAGCACCTGGGCCAGTCGGCCTGAGGCGGGCGAGCGGGCCGACCGGCCGGGGCGGCGCGGTGCCGTGCACGCCGAAGACCCGGCCCCGCCGAAGCGGGAGCCGGGTCCTGGGTGCGGTGCGCGGTGGTCGGCGCGCGACCGGGGCGATCACCCCGTCATTGCGCCTGACCGTCCGTCACCGTGTGTCAGTGCGCGTGCCCGTGGCCGTGGCCGGCCTCGGCCTCTTCCTCTTCCTTCTTCTCGACGACCAGGGTCTCGGTCGTGAGCAGCAGGGAGGCGATCGACGCGGCGTTCTCCAGGGCGGAGCGGGTGACCTTCACCGGGTCGATGACGCCGGCCTTGACCAGGTCGCCGTACTCGCCGGTGGCGGCGTTGAAGCCGTTGCCCTTGTCCTGCTCGGCGACCTTGGCGGTGATGACGTAGCCCTCGAGGCCGGCGTTCTCGGCGATCCAGCGCAGCGGCTCGACGGCGGCGCGACGGACGACGGCGACACCGGTGGCCTCGTCGCCCTCCTTGCCGAGGTTGCCCTCCAGCACCTTCACGGCGTGCACCAGGGCGGAGCCACCACCGGAGACGATGCCCTCCTCGACCGCGGCGCGGGTCGCGGAGATGGCGTCCTCCAGACGGTGCTTCTTCTCCTTGAGCTCGACCTCGGTGGCCGCACCCACGCGGATCACGCAGACGCCACCGGCGAGCTTGGCGAGGCGCTCCTGGAGCTTCTCGCGGTCCCAGTCGGAGTCGGTGGTCTCGATCTCGGCCTTGATCTGGGCGACGCGACCCGCGACGTCACCGGAGTTGCCGCCGCCGTCGACGATGGTGGTGTCGTCCTTGCTGATGGTCACGCGGCGGGCGGTGCCGAGCACGTCCAGACCGGCCTGGTCGAGCTTGAGGCCGACCTCCTCGGCGATGACGGTGGCACCGGTGAGGGTGGCCATGTCGCCGAGCATCGCCTTGCGGCGGTCGCCGAAGCCGGGGGCCTTGACGGCCACCGCGTTGAAGGTGCCACGGATCTTGTTGACGACCAGGGTCGACAGGGCCTCGCCCTCGACGTCCTCGGCGATGATCAGCAGCGGCTTGGAGCCACCCGCCTGGATGACCTTCTCCAGGAGCGGCAGCAGGTCCTGGATGGACGCGATCTTGCCCTGGTGGATCAGGATGTACGGGTCTTCGAGGACGGCCTCCATACGCTCCTGGTCGGTGACCATGTACGGCGAGAGGTAGCCCTTGTCGAAGGCCATGCCCTCGGTGAAGTCCAGCTCCAGACCGAAGGTGTTGGACTCCTCGACGGTGATGACACCGTCCTTGCCGACCTTGTCCATCGCCTCGGCGATCAGCTCACCGACCTGCTTGTCCTGCGCGGACAGGGCGGCCACGGCGGCGATGTCGGCCTTGTCGTCGATCGGACGCGAGGTCGCGAGCAGCTCGTCGGAGACGGCCTTGACGGCGGCGTCGATGCCCTTCTTCAGGGCGGCCGGGGAAGCACCCGCGGCGACGTTGCGCAGACCCTCGCGGACCAGCGCCTGGGCCAGCACGGTGGCGGTGGTGGTGCCGTCACCCGCGATGTCGTTGGTCTTGGTCGCCACCTCCTTGACGAGCTGGGCGCCCAGGTTCTCGTACGGGTCCTCGACCTCGATCTCACGGGCGATGGTGACGCCGTCGTTGGTGATGGTCGGGGCGCCGAACTTCTTGTCGATGACGACGTTGCGGCCCTTGGGGCCGATGGTCACCTTGACCGTGTCGGCGAGCTTGTTGACGCCGCGCTCAAGGGCGCGACGGGCGTCCTCGTCGAACTTCAGGATCTTCGCCATGGGTTGCTTCAAGTCCTCTCATTGCGATCCTCGGCACGCAGTGGGGACCGCTGTCTCAAACGGAACTGCGCCCCTGCCCCGGGTTGTTTAGACGCGGGAACCAGGGGCGCAGATCACGGCAAATCTGGGTGACTTACTTCTCGACGATCGCGAGCACGTCGCGGGCCGAGAGAACGAGGTACTCCTCGTTGTTGTACTTCACCTCGGTGCCGCCGTACTTGCTGTAGAGCACGACGTCGCCGACCTTGACGTCGAGTTCGACGCGCTTGCCGTCCTCGAAGCGGCCCGGGCCCACGGCGAGGACGGCGCCCTCCTGGGGCTTCTCCTTCGCAGTGTCCGGGATGACCAGGCCCGAGGCCGTGGTCTGCTCGGCGTCGAGCGGCTGGACCACAATGCGGTCCTCAAGCGGCTTGATGGCAACCTTGGAGCTGGCGGTCGTCACGATCCGACCTCCCCCTTCGGAGATCTCACGGGGTTAACTGTCTGAGGTGGCGACCAGGTGGATCCGTCGTCGCGGGTGCCGGACCTGCCCGTCGCTGTATGTCTGGCACTCCCCACCGGAGAGTGCCAACGCCGAGACTATGACGCGGTTAGCACTCGGTCAAGCGGAGTGCCAGCGCGCCGGGGTGCGCGTCCCGTGACGCCGGTTGACCGACCGACGTCGCACTGACCATCGACCGGCCATCCGAGCCCCGTTTCCCTGCCAAATCGGACACACCTTCGCCTTCCCTCGCAACCACGCCACCGGCTGCCTCGTCTACCTCCCCGACTGCCGGTCCGCCGAACCGGACCCTGGGCATGTCGCGTCGATCAGCCCGGACCGGCCCGCGGCGTCGACCATCGATGGCGGAGGTATCGCGTGCGTGGACTGACCAGCGCCCCCCGGGCGACCGGGGAACCGGAGAGCGAGGCCGAGCGCACCATGACGTTCGCCGCGCTCGCCCTGGCGCCGGACCGCCGGAAGACCGAGGCCTGGCTGCTCGCGTTCGTCGTCCTGATCGCCGTCTTCGGCTACACCTACACCGGGCTGTCGATGACCGGCCGGCTGCCCGGCGGGCTGGTCGGCTTCGCGGTCAGCATGTTCTTCCTGGCCCTGGTGCCGCACCTGGTGCTGCGCCGCTTCGCCCCGCGCGCCGATCCGCTGATCCTGCCGGCGGCGACGCTGCTGACCGGGATAGGCCTGGTCCTGCTGCACCGCTTGGACATCACCTACGCGCGGACCCCGCACCTGAAGATCGCCGAAGCGGCCAGCGGCCAGCTGGTGTGGTCGGTGATCGGGGTCGCGGTCTGCATCGTCATCCTGCTGGTGCTGCGCGATCACCGCATCCTCCAGCGGTACATCTACCTGACGATGGTGGTCGCGCTGGTGCTGCTGATGGCACCGGCCTTCTTCGGCGCGGACATGTACGGCGCAAAGCGCTGGATCCTGCTCGGCCCGCTGTCGTTGCAGCCCGGCGAGTTCGTGAAGATCATGATCTCGGTGTTCTTCGCCGGCTACCTCACCGTCAACCGCGACGCACTGGCACTGGCCGGCCGCCGGGTGATGGGCGTCCAGCTGCCCCCGGGCCGCCAGCTCGGGCCGATCTTCACCATCTGGGCCATCAGCCTCCTGGTGCTGATCTTCGAGCGGGACCTGGGCACCTCGCTGATCTTCTTCGGCGTCTTCGTGATCATGCTGTACATGGCCACCAACCGGACCAGTTGGGTGGTGTGCGGCCTGCTGATGGCCACGGTCGGCGCCGCCGTCGTCGGCTCCCTGGAGCCCCATGTGCACGGCCGGGTCACCGCCTGGCTCGACCCCATGCGGGCCTTCACCAAGCAAGGCGTGGCGGAGGGCATGTCCGACCAGCTCGGCCAGGCGCTGTTCAGCTTCGGCAGCGGCGGCATCAGCGGAAGCGGCCTGGGCCAGGGCCACCCCGAGCTGATCGGCTTCGCCGGCAACAGCGACTTCATCCTCACCACGGTCGGCGAGGAGCTGGGCCTGGCCGGGGTGATGGCCGTGCTGATGCTCTACGTGCTGCTGGCGCAGCGCGGACTCCGGGTGGGGCTGACCGCCCGCGACCCGTTCAGCAAGCTGCTCGCGGTCGGACTCGCCGGCGCCCTGCTGCTCCAGGTCTTCGTGGTCGCCGGCGGCGTCACCGGCCTCATCCCCCTGACCGGCAAGGCCCTGCCCTTCCTCGCCAAGGGCGGCTCCTCACTCGTGGCGAACTGGGTGATGGTGGCACTCCTGCTCCGCATCAGCGATCACGCCCAACGACGGCGCGAGCCGGTGCGGTGACCTCCCACGTTTTTGTCTGCGGCGCCGTGGCCTTGGCGGCCGGCGTTCTCCGCACGTTGTTGGCTTTCCCGCCGTGATGGTTGTTCGCCGTTTCGCCTGCGGCGGGCGTGGGTTGTCGGGTGCGGTGACGGTCCTCCGGGGTAGGGGTGTGGGACTGCTTCGCTTTACGTCCCACACCCCTACCCCTCCGGCCCGCCCCCTCCCGTGAGTGGGAGGAAAACGGTCGTGGTTGTGGACGCCGGTGGCCCCCTGCCGGCAGTCGACAGACGGCGCACGCCCCCACAAGTCCTTCCCCCCACTCACGGGAGGGGCCGCGCCGCAGGACGAAGTCCGGAGGAGCGGCACCGCACCCGACACACAACGCCCGCCGCAGGCGAAACGGCGAACAACACCCACGGCGGGAAAGCCAAAAACGTGGGGGGAAAATAGATCCGTGCACGAACTGGAGATCTTTGCCGCCCTGCTGGCCCCCGAAGGGCAGGCGTTGCTGGCCGAGCTGCGTGACTTCGATCCCGCGGACGAGCTGGCGGCCGCCACCCGGCTGCGGCGCGACCACGCCGCGCCGCTGGTGTCCGCCGCGCTCGGCCAGGCACGGCTGCGGCAGCGCGCGGCGGCGAAGTTCGGCGCGGACGCGCAGCGGATGTACTTCACGGCCAACGGCGTGGAGCAGTCCACCCGCACCGCGGTCGCGGCCCACCGCGCGGCCCGGCTCGCCGCGCTGGGCGTCCGTTCGCTGGCCGATCTGTGCTGTGGGGTCGGTGGTGACGCGATCGCCCTGGCGCGGGCCGGGATCCGGGTGCTGGCCGTCGACCGTGACCCGCTGGCCTGCGCGGCGGCGCGGGCGAACGCCGAGGCGCTGGGGTTGGCGGAGTCGATCGAGGTGCGCCTTGCGGACGTGACACAGGTGGACACCGCCGGGTACGACGCGGTGTTCGTCGATCCGGCGCGGCGCAGCAAGGTGCGGGGCGGCCGCATCTTCGATCCCGAGGCGTACTCGCCGCCGTTGTCGTGGGCGGTCGAGGCGGCCCGTACGGCACCGTTCGCGGCGCTGAAGATCGCACCGGGGGTGCCGCACGAGGCGCTGCCCGAGGACGCCGAGGCGGAGTGGATCTCCGACGGGGGCGAGGTGAAGGAAGCGGTGCTGTGGTTCGGCACGGAGCCGGGTGCCCGCCGCGCCACGCTCCTGCCGGCCGGCGACTCGCTGCGCGGCGCGGGACTTCCCGACCCCGAGCCGGGGCCGGTGGGTCGTTATCTGTACGAGCCGGACGGTGCCGTCATCCGCGCGCATCTCGTCGCCGACGTCGCCGCCGACCTCGACGGCCGGCTGATCGACCCGACCATCGCGTACATCACCGCGGACGCGCTGCGCCCGACCCCGTACGCCACCGCCTACGAGATCACCGACGTGTTGCCGTTCAACGTCAAGCGGCTCAGGGCGCTGCTGCGCGAGCGCGCGGTCGGCACCGCGGTGATCAAGAAGCGCGGCTCGGCGGTCGAGCCGGAGGAGCTGCGCAAGAAGCTGAAGCTGGGTGGCGGCGGCAACTCCGTGACGATCTTCCTGACCCGGGTCGCGGGGGCGCCGACGATGCTGCTCGGGCACCCGGCGCGGGCGGTCTGAGCGGCGCTCACGCCAGGTCGGTGAGGTCCTCGGCGTAGATCTGGGAGAGCGGCTGGGGGCCGACGTACTGCTGGCAGGTGCACTGGCCTGCCTCGTACTGGACGGGCTTGTGGTCGGCGTCCCAGGCGACCGCTATCTCCACCAGCTCATGACACTTGCCCTTCTTGTCATGTTTGGCGAGGTGGTGGGTGCAGCCGCACACCGGCTCCGGCGGCTTCTGGGCGGCGGCCAGCTCCTGCCGGTCCTGACGGGCGGTCTCCAGGCGCTCCATCTTGCGCTCGTGGCGCGTGCGCAGGGCCGTGCGCGCCGTGTCGGCGACCTTGGCGAAGCCGCCCGCCATGAAGAAGATGAAGACCCACCAGAACCAGTCCACAGCCTGTCGCCTCCCCACGTGCGCGCCCGGTGCTGCTCCAGGGTAAGACCTCGGGGCGGACGCGGGGTCAGGGGGAGGCGTCGGTTGTCACCGATCCTCAGAAAGGTCCCCGACCGGTCGTCACGAGTACAGGTTCTGCTTGCTCATCTCGTGGACGTGGTCGTGGTCGTGGCCGTGGCCGTGATGGTGGTCCGGTGCCTCGCCCGGCACATGCGGGTCGGTGACCGGGAGCGACGAGTCCGCCGAGAGGTCCCAGGCGGAGGCCGGCCGGTTGCGGGCCACCATCTCCGCGCCCAGGGCCGCGACCATCGCGCCGTTGTCGGTGCACAGCTTGGGTCGCGGTACCCGCAGGGTGATACCGGCGTCCTCACAGCGGCGCTCGGCCATCGCCCGCAACCGGGAGTTGGCCGCGACCCCGCCGCCGATCATCAGGTGGTCGACGCCGTTGTCCTTGCAGGCCCGTACGGCCTTGCGGGTCAGCACGTCCACCACGGCCTCCTGGAAGGACGCCGAGACGTCCGCGACCGGCACCTCCTCGCCGGCCGCCCGCTTGGCCTCGATCCAACGGGCGACGGCCGTCTTCAGGCCGGAGAAGGAGAAGTCGTAGATCGGGTCGCGGGGGCCGGTCAGCCCGCGCGGGAAGCGGATCGCGTCCGGGTCGCCCTCGCGGGCCCAGCGGTCGATGACCGGGCCGCCCGGGAAGCCGAGGTTCAGCACCCGCGCCACCTTGTCGAACGCCTCGCCGGCCGCGTCGTCGATGGTCGAGCCCAGTGGCCGGACGTCGGCGGTGATGTCGGGGGCGAGGAGGAGGGAGGAGTGACCGCCGGAGACGAGCAGCGCCATCGTCGGCTCGGGCAGCGGGCCGTGCTCCAGCTGGTCGACGCAGATGTGCGAGGCGAGGTGGTTGACGCCGTAGAGCGGCTTGCCGAGGGCGTAGGCGAACGCCTTGGCGGCCGAGACGCCGACCAGCAGGGCGCCGGCCAGGCCCGGTCCGGCGGTGACCGCGATGCCGTCCAGGTCGCTCGCCGCGACCCCGGCCTCCTTCAGCGCCCGCTGGATGGTGGGGACCATCGCCTCCAGGTGGGCCCGGGAGGCGACCTCGGGGACCACGCCGCCGAAGCGGGCGTGCTCGTCGACGCTGGAGGCGATCGCGTCGGCGAGCAGGGTGTGGCCTCGGACGATGCCGACACCGGTCTCGTCGCAGGAGGTCTCGATGCCGAGGACGAGCGGTCCGCCGCGTGAGTCAGCCATGGTTCTCAAGTTCCTTGTACGGAGGGTGCTTCGGAGGAGGTCTGGGTGGTACGACGCATGACCAGGGCGTCGACGTTGCCGGGCTGGTAGTAGCCGCGGCGGAAGCCGATCGGCTCGAAGCCGAAGCGTTCGTAGAGGCGCTGGGCCCGGAGGTTGTCGACCCGGACCTCCAGCAGCACCTCGTGGCACTCGAAGTCCGTTGCCGCGCCGAGGAGTTCGGTCAGCAGCCGGGCGCCGAGTCCGGTGCCCCACTGGTCGCGGTGGGTGGCGATGGTCTGTACGTCGCCGGTGCCGTCGACGGCGGCCAGCCCGGCGTAGCCGACCAGCCGGCCCGCCCGCCCGTCGCCCGACAGTCGCCCCTCGTCGGCGCCGCTGCGCGGCGGCACCTCCAATTCGGCGACGAGGTAGCGGCGGGTGGCGTGCGGGCCGCGGGCGTGCGCCAGCTCGGACCAGAACATGCCGGCCGACCAGGCGTCCTCGGGGAACAGGTCGCGCTCCAGCTCCAGCACCGGCGCTATGTCCCACCAGCGCATCTCGCGCAGCGTGGCGGGTGGGGTGGTGCCGCCGCGCGGCGGTGCCGTCGGGCGGCGGTGGTCGGGCGACGGGCGGACCATCACTTGGGTGTGACCACCTTGTAGTTGGCGGGCACCTGGGCGTCCGGGCGGCGCAGGTACAGCGGCCGCGGCGGCAGCAGCTCCTCGCCGGCCGCCAGCTTCGAGGCGGCCAGCTCGGCGAGTGCGGCGCCGGACTGGTGCTCGGGTGCCGTGCGCCGGACGCCGGTGAAGACGGTGTCGTAGAGCAGCGCGCCGGCGCCCACGGCCGGGACGTCGGCCACCTGGTCGGCGATGTCCGCGGGGCGGTCGACGGACGGCTCGGTCAGCCGGGTCAGCGAGAGGGGCGCCGCGGAGCGGCTCGTACCGGGGTGGTGGTCGGGCGACGGGTGGGCGGCGTAGCGCGCCCAGTAGACCTCCTTGCGGCGGGCGTCGGTGGCCACGACGAAGGGTTCGGTCAGCCCGGAGGCGTAGGCGAGGCCGTCCAGCGTGCACAGGCCGTGGACCGGCACGTCGAGCGCCGCCCCGAACGTGGCGGCGGTCACCAGGCCGACCCGCAGTCCGGTGTACGGCCCCGGCCCCACTCCGACCACGATGTCGCTGACCTCGTCGAGCTTCCGGCCGGCCTCGGCCAGCACCCGGTCGACGGCGGGCAGCAGCAGCTCGCCGTGCCGGCGCGCGTCGACCTGGCGGGACTCGGCGAGGACGCGCGTCCCGTCGTGGAGCGCGACGGTGACGGCGGGGGTAGCGGTGTCAAGAGCTAGCAGCAGCACCTCTCAAGACTACGGCTCGGCCGGCGGTGCCCCTTCCCCTGCTACCGTCGCCCCTTGAGCCGGGGAACGCAGACCGGGGAACGCAGACCGGGGAACGCAGACCGGGGAACAGGGAGAGGTGGCACAGCGGTGCCCGCTAAGAGCAGCACGTTCGTCACGGCGCTGACCACGGCTGCCGTCGTCGTGGTCGGCGTGCTCGGCTACCAAGCCGCGGCGTCCGCCCCCGACCGCCTCACCCCGGCCCGCAGTGACGGCCGTCCCGGTGGGGCCAAGGACCCCGCGGACCGGCCCGGCAAGAAGGCCAAGCCGCCCGCCCCGGCCGTCCCCGCCGCCTCCGGCACGGGCCGGCGGGTCGTCTACGCGCTCGGCGGCAAGCGGGTCTGGCTGGTCGACGCGAAGGGCGCGGCGCTGCGCACGTTCGCGGTCACACCGAGCACGGTGCACCCGGCGCCGGGGACGTACCCGGTCACCTCGCGGTCGGTGAGCGTCACCGGCTCGGACGGGATCGCGATCGAGCATGTGGTGCGGTTCGCCACCGTCAGCGGGGTCACCGTCGGCTTCAGCGCGGCGGTCGACGGCTCCCGGCCGGACCCGGGCTCGGCGAAGAAGACCGGCGGCATCCGTGAATCGCGGGACGACGGCAAGGCGATGTGGGACTTCGCGCTACAGGGCACCAAGATCGTCGTGGTCTCCTGACCGGGCGGGCGCCGGCCGGCCCATTAGCCCCTTCGGGCTACGCGGCGTGGCGCCCCCGAGTGGACGCGGGCTCGCCCTCGTCCTCGTCCTCGTCCTCCGCCGCCGGCTCGTCCGCGGAGCGCGCGGGCGCCGGCTCCGTGCGGCGCGCCCCGGCACGGGCTTCCTCGGTGCGGGACTCCTCGGCGGCGTCCGGGGGCGTGGAGACGGCGCTGGCCGCGGCACAGGCCGCCAGCAGCTCATTCATCGTCGGCGTCTCGCGTGCATCGTGCTGGTGGGCCGACATGGACGCCTCCTGGGCTCCTGGGGCATGCGACAGAAGCTAGGCTCGCTACTTAGGCTGACCTAACTGGGGTCTCTTCCCATGTGACCACGCCCGGCACCAGCTGCGCAACATCTTACCGACGGCTTGTCGGAAACTACCGGACGACGCCCGGGTACGGCACGGACGACGAGGTGGGGCGGCCGGGCGGCAACGGCGTCAGCAGGTCTCCAGCTCCGGCAGCCCGGCGTCCGCCCAGCGCGGCCCGTGGCCGGTGATCGTCACCTCGCGCACGTCGTCCACCTCGTCCTCGGGGTGGCCGTGCAGCCCGCCCGGCGCGTCGGCGCCCACGGCCCGCCCGATCACCACGTGCAGCCGGTCCTCGGACAGCTCCTCGACCTTGCCCTCGCCCCACTCCACGACCACCACCGACTCCGGCAGCGAGACGTCGAGGTCCAGGTCCTCCATCTCGTCCAGCCCGCCGCCGAGGCGGTAGGCGTCGGCGTGCACCAGGGCGGGGCCACCGGTCAGCGAGGGGTGCACCCGGGCGATGACGAAGGTGGGCGAGGTCACGGCGCCGCGCACGCCCAGGCCCTCGCCCAGGCCGCGGGTCAGCGTGGTCTTACCGGCCCCCAGCTCACCGGTGAGCAGCACCAGGTCGCCGGGGCGCAGCAGCGGAGCCAGTCTGCGGCCCAACTCCTGCATCTGCTCGGGGGACTTGACCGTGATGTGGGCGAGGGCGCCGGTGGTGCTCATGCCGCAAATGGTACGGCCTGCCCATCCTTCGGCCACCATCCCGCACCGGCCGCCGGCAGGTCCCGCCGGCGGCCGATGAGCGCGCGTCCGGCGGCTCAGGCCCGTGCGTGCCGGGAGCTGCGGGCCGTCTCGGTCGCCCGTTCCACCAGTGACACCAGGTGCTCGTTGACCAGCTCGGGCCGCTCCAGCATCACCAGGTGCCCGGCGCCGGCGACGCACACCAGCTCCGCGTCCGGCAGCACCTCGGCGATCGTCCGGCTGTGGTCCGCCGGCGTGATCAGGTCGTTCTCCCCGGCGAGGACCAGCGCGGGCACCGCGTCGTACGCCACCAGCGCCTCGGTCTTGTCGTGCACCGCGAACGCCGGGAAGAACTCGGCGACCACGTCGATCGGGGTCGCCTCGATCAGCCGCTCGCCGAACCGCGCGATGCCCGGGTCCACCTGCTCCGGTGATCCGAACGAGTACCGCTTGATCAGCCCGGCGAACAGGTCGGCGGTGGCCCGCCGCCCCCGTTCGACGATCTCGTGCTGCCAGCCCAGGGCCCTGAGCACCCCCGGCGCGAGCCGGTGGAAGGCCTTCATGCCCATCGACGGCAGCCCGTAGCTGACCTCGCTGAGCCGGCCGGCGGAGGTGCCGATCAGGGCCACCCCGATCACCCTCTCCGCGACGTACTCGGGGAACTGGTCGGCCAGCGCCATCACCGTCATCCCGCCCATGGAGTGGCCGACCAGGACGATCGGTCCCTCCGGCACCGCGGCGTCCAGCACCGCCTTGAGGTCCCGGCCCAGCAGGTCGATGGTGACCTCTTCCGTGCCGTCGATCTGGCCGTGCCCGCGCGCCGAGCGGCCGTGGCTGCGCTGGTCCCAGTGGACGGTGCGCACCGTGCCGCGCAGCGCGGCGCGCTGGAAGTGCCAGGAGTCCTGGCTGAGGCAGTAACCATGGCTGAAGACCACCGTCGGCGTCGCCGAGCGCCGCCCCAACGCGGCCGTCAGACGCTTGCGCAGGCCACCCTGGGCCTCCTGGGCGGCACGGGCCTCCTTGCCGCGGGCCGGCTTGGTGGAGCGGCCGTGCTTGGCGTCCTTGCCGCCCTTGCCGTTCTTCCCGTTGCTGCCGTTGGTGGCCGGCCGGCCGCCGGTCGCCGGATCGCCCGGCTCGTCGACCTCGTAGTACAGCTCGGTCCCGTCCTCGGCGATCGCCGCCCCCGAGGTGCCGCGCAGCGTGCCGTACGGGCCGGCGGCGTCCAGCGCGAGCCGGGCCCGGCGGCGCATGCCCCGGCCGACGGTCATCCGCTCTATCGCCACACCGGCCGCGGCACCGGCCGCGACCACGCCGATCGCGGCGCCGGCGAGGCCGGCGTGCCGGCCCGCCTTCGCCCAGTTGGTGGCGGCCTCGGTCGCCACCTCGGCCGCCATCTCGACCGCCTGCGCGGCGGCCTCCGTGCTGTCCGTCATGCGGTACCCCCCGTGAGCGCGGTGTCCCCTGCGGCTGTTTCGACTCCGTTCCGTATGTCGCTGTCCACATAGACGCGCGGCACCCGGCTCCCGATCCGGGTGACGATTTCATAGCCGATGGTTCCGGCCGCGCGGCCCCAGTCCTCCGCGGTCGGCTCACCGCGGTCCCCGGGCCCGAAGAGCACCGCCGGATCGCCCGCCTCGGCGCTGTCGCCGCCCAGGTCGACCACGAACTGGTCCATCGCGATCCGCCCCGCGACCGTCCGCCACTTGCCGGCGACCCACACCGGGCCGGTGCCGGAGGCGTGCCGCGGAATGCCGTCGGCGTAGCCGAGCGGGACCAGCGCGAGGGTGGTCTCGCCGGGCGTGGTGTACCGGTGCCCGTACGACACGCCGTGGCCGGCCGGGACCCGCTTGACCGAGGCGAGCGAGGCCTCCAGGGTCATCGCGGGCCGCAGCCCGAGGTCCTGGGAGGTGCCGAGTTCGGGGCTGGGCGAGACGCCGTAGATGCCGATGCCGGCCCGCACCAGGTCGAAGTGCGCCTCGGGGAGGGTGAGCGTCGCCGGGGTGTTGGCGAGGTGCCGCACCTCGGGGCGCAGCCCGGCCGCCTCGGCGGTCCCGAGCGCCTCGTGGAAGGCCGCGAGCTGGGCGGCGATCGAGGGGTGGCCGGGCTCGTCGGCGCAGGCGAAGTGCGACCAGACGCCGGTGACGGTCAGCGCGCCCTCGGCCTCGGCGGCGCGGGCCGCACGGGTCAGCTCGGCCCAGTCGGCGGGCTGGCAGCCGTTGCGGCCGAGGCCGGTGTCGACCTTGAGCTGGACCCGGGCGGGACGGCCGGCGGCGCGGGCCGCCACGGTCACTTCGCGCAGCGCCCACAGCCCGCTCACCGAGACGTCGATGTCCTGCTCGACGGCCTTGCGCCAGGGTCCGCCCGGCGTCCACAGCCAGCACATCAGCCGCCCGGTGTCGCCGGCCGCGCGCAGCGCGAACGCCTCTTCGGGCAGCGCGGTGCCCAGCCAGCTCGCGCCGGCCTCGCGGGCGGCGCGCGCGCAGGGCACCGCGCCGTGTCCGTAGCCGTCGGACTTGACCACGGCCATCAGCTCTGCCCCGGATGCGCGTTCCCGCAGCTCACGAACGTTCGACCGCACGGCGGCGAGGTCGATGGCGGCACGGGCGCGCTTCGCTGTCTCGTTCATCCCCCTCAGTGTCGCAGGCGATGCCGTCGCGCCCAGGGGGACGGGCGGGAAAACCGTGCTCACCCGGTGGGCTTCCGCCCCCATACGTGAACGATGTCGCCCTTCTTCAGCACATCCCACAACCTGCGGGCGTCCGACCAGGTGAGGTTGACGCAGCCGTGCGAGCCGTCGCCCTCGTAGAGGTCGTCGTAGACCCCGTGCAGCGCCTCCCCGTGGTCGAAGAACTGCGCGTACGGCATCGGCGAGTGGTACAGGTTCGAGACGTGCGCCTTGCTCCGGAGGTAGATCCGGAACGTCCCGGTACGGGTGGGTTGCCCCGGATAGCCGGTGCGGATCGCCACCGGGTCGAAGAGCACCCGCCCGTTCTGCTGCACCCACATCAGCTGCCGGTCCAGGTCGACGCAGACCGTCCGCTCCGCGTGGTCCGGGCAGTGTCCGGCCCGGTTCGGGTCCCGCTGGGCCCGCATCAACCGCACCATGGCGCCGGTGACCGGCCCCGCGAAGCCGGTCGCCGGGGCGATCCGGTGCGCCCGCTGGAACTGCTGGATGGCCCGGCAGTCCGCCGTGCTCTGCCGGCCGTCCACCGCCCGCCGCAGGTAGCGCTCGGCCTGCCGCTGGAAGGGCCCGCTGGCCCGACTGCATCCCCCGTTGTCGGCGGCCTCCCGCTCCGACTCGGAGCGCGGTACGTACTCGAAGTGCACCTGCCGGTCCCGGGGCGGGCCGGACACCGGCCGCCCGGCCGCTCCCGGCGCCTTCGGGTCGCCCGGCCTGCCGGGCACCACGTCCACGGCCGGGTGCGGGCCGACCGACGGCGCGGCGGCCGCGGACGGCCCGGCGAGGGGGAGCAGCGAGGCACCGACCAGCAGCGCCACAAAGGTCCGTTTCATACCCTCACGGTTGCCGTGCGCCGGGCCGCCGCGCCACCCGCCCGGGGCCAGGTTCGCCCTGGTGCCCGCGGCATTCCCCCGCCGGGCGTAACGGCGCTCCGGGAGCTGTCAGTCCGTCACATCCCGCCAGGCGGCGCCCAGATGGTCCGCGACCTGGGAGGCGAGGATCGGCGCGCCGCCCGGCCCGGCGGCCCGCCGGGCGGCGAGGCCGTGCAGGTACGCGCCGACGGACCCGGCGTCGCGCGCGGTGAGCCCGCCGGCGAGCAGCGAGCCGGTCACCCCCGACAGCACGTCCCCGCTCCCGGCCGTCGCCAGCCAGCCGGTCCCGGTGGGGTTCGCCCGCACCGGCCCCTGAGCCCCGGCGACCAGCGTCGTCGACCCCTTGAGCAGCACCGTGGCGGCGTACCGCGCCGCCAGCTCGCGCACCGAGCGCAACCGCCTCGCCTCCACCTCGTCCCGGCCGCAGCCGAGCAGCGCCGCCGCCTCCCCGGCGTGCGGCGTCAGCAGGGTCTCGGCGGTGCGCTCCCGGACCCGCTGCGGCGTCAGGAACCGCAGCCCGTCCGCGTCCACCAACACCGGCACGTCCGAGGCGAGCACGTCCTGAAGCGCCCCGGACTCGTCGCCGAGGCCGGGCCCGATCACCCAGGACTGCACCCGGCCCGCCTTGTGCGGCGGCCCGGCGTGCACCAGCGTCTCCGGGAAGCGGGCCAGCACCGCGTCCGCGGCCGGCCCGACGTACCGGACGGCCCCCGCGCCACCGCGCAGCGCACCGGCCACCGCCAGCACCGCGGCTCCCGGGTAGCGCGCCGATCCGGCGACCACCCCCACCACGCCCCGCCGGTACTTGTCGCTCTCCGTCGACGGGCGCGGCAGCAGCTCCGCCACGTCCGCGTGCTGCAACGCCTCCACCTCGGCCTCGTCGGGCAGCGTCAACCCGATGTCCACCAGCCGCAGCGCCCCGGCCCGCTCCCGCGCCGGGTCGATCAGCAGCCCCGGCTTGTACGCGCCGAACGTCACCGTGGCGTCGGCCCGGACCGCGTCCCCGCCCACCTCGCCGGTGTCGGCGTCCACCCCGCTGGGCAGGTCGACCGCCACCACCGGCGCCGACTCCCGGGCCGCACGGGCGAGTTGCGCCGCCTCCGGGCGCAGCCCGCCGCGCCCTCCGATGCCCACGATCCCGTCCACGACCAGATCGGCCCAGGCGAGGTCCCGCGGCGCATCGTCCGACACCCGCCCGCCGGCCCGCAGCAGCGCGGCCAGCCCGCCCCGGTGCGCCCGCTCGGGCGAGAGCAGCACCGCCACCACCCCGGCCCCGCGCCGCGCCAGCCGGGCCCCGGCGTACAGCGCGTCCCCGCCGTTGTCGCCGCTGCCCACCAGCAGCACCACCCGGGCGCCGTACACCCGCCCGAGCAACTCCCCACAGGCGACGGCCAGTCCGGCCGCCGCCCGCTGCATCAGGGCCCCTTCCGGCAACCGGGCCATGAGCTCCCGCTCGGCGGCCCGCACGGTCTGAACGCTGTAGGCAGTCCTCATACGGACCAGTGTCACCCCTCGGCGATCACCACGGCGGAAGCCACCCCCGCGTCATGGCTCAGCGACACATGCCACGACCGCACCCCCAGCGTCGCCGCGCACCGCTCGACCGTGCCCCGTACCCGCAGCCGCGGCCGTCCGCTGTCCTCGACGTACACCTCGGCGTCCGTCCAGTGCAGTCCGCCCGGCGCGCCCAGCGCCTTGGCCACTGCCTCCTTGGCCGCGAAGCGCGCGGCCAACGAGGCGATGCCGCGCCGTTCACCGCTCGGCAGCATCAGCTCTTCGGGGATGAACAGCCGGTTCGCCAGCTCCGGCGTGCGGTCCAGTGCCGCCCCGAAGCGATCGATCTCGGCGACGTCGATCCCGACCCCGATGATCACTCCACCGTCACCGACTTGGCGAGGTTGCGCGGCTGGTCGACCTCGTTGCCGCGGGCGGTGGCCAGTTCACAGGCGAAGACCTGGAGCGGGACGGTGGAGACCAGCGGCTGGAGCAGCACCGGCGTGCGGGGGATCCGTACGAGGTGGTCGGCGTAGGGCACCACCGCCTCGTCGCCCTCCTCCGCGATCACGATGGTCCGTGCGCCGCGGGCCCGGATCTCCTGGATGTTGGAGACGATCTTGTCGTGCAGCACCGAGCGGCCGCGCGGCGACGGCACCACCACGACGACCGGCAGATCGTCCTCGATCAGCGCGATCGGCCCGTGCTTGAGCTCGCCGGCCGCGAAGCCCTCCGCGTGCATGTACGCCAGCTCCTTGAGCTTCAGCGCGCCCTCCAGCGCCACGGGGTAGCCCACGTGGCGGCCGAGGAACAGCACGGTGTTCTTGTCGGCGAGGCTGCGGGCCAGCTCCCGCACCGGCTCCATCGTGCCGAGCACCTGCTCGACCTGGGTGCCGATGGCGGCCAGTTCGCGCACCACGTCCCGGATCTCGTCGCCCCACTTCGTGCCCCGTACCTGCGCGAGGTAGAGCGCCACCAGGTAGCAGGCGACCAGCTGCGTCAGGAACGCCTTGGTGGAGGCCACCGCGACCTCGGGGCCGGCGTGCGTGTAGAGCACCGCGTCGGACTCGCGGGGGATCGTCGAGCCGTTGGTGTTGCAGATGGCGAGCACCTTCGAGCCCTGCTCGCGGGCGTGCCGCAGCGCCATCAGGGTGTCCATGGTCTCGCCGGACTGGCTGATGGCGATCACCAGCGTCCGCCGGTCCAGGATCGGGTCCCGGTAGCGGAACTCGCTGGCCAGCTCCGTCTCACACGGAATGCGCGTCCAGTGCTCGATCGCGTACTTGGCGATCATTCCCGCGTGGTAGGCCGTCCCGCACGCCACGATGACGACCTTGTCGACCTCCCGCAGCACCTCCGGCGCGATCCGCACCTCGTCCAGGGACAGCACCCCCGAGGCGTCGATCCGCCCCAGCAGGGTGTCCGCAACGGCCTTCGGCTGCTCGGCGATCTCCTTGAGCATGAAGTAGTCGTAGCCGCCCTTCTCGGCGGCCGAGGCGTCCCAGTCGACGTGGTACTCGCGGACCTCCGCCGGCGCACCGTCGAAGTCGGTGACCGTCACCCCGTCCCGGCGCAGCTCCACGACCTGGTCCTGGCCCAGCTCGATCGCCTCGCGGGTGTGCGCGATGAACGCCGCCACGTCCGAGGCCAGGAAGGCCTCGCCGTCCCCGACGCCCACCACGAGCGGCGAGTTGCGGCGCGCCCCGACGACCACGTCCGGCTCGTCCGCGTGCACCGCGACCAGCGTGAAGGCACCCTCCAGCCGCCGGCAGACCTGCCGCATCGCCTCGGCCAACTCCCCGCAGGACGAGTAGCACTCGGCGAGCAGGTGCGCCACCACCTCGGTGTCCGTCTCGGACGCCAACTGGTGCCCGCGGTCGGCGAGTTCGGCCCGCAGCGCGGCGAAGTTCTCGATGATGCCGTTGTGCACGACACAGACCCGGCCGGCGTTGTCCAGGTGCGGATGGGCGTTCTCGTCGGTGGGCCCGCCGTGGGTGGCCCACCGGGTGTGCCCGATCCCGGTCGACCCGCTCGGCAGCGGACGGTCCGCCAGCTCCTTCTCCAAATTGGCGAGTTTGCCGGCCTTCTTGGCCGTGGCCAGACCGCCGTCGGCCAGCACGGCGACACCCGCCGAGTCGTAGCCGCGGTACTCCAGCCGCCTCAGCCCGGCCAGTACGACCTCAAGGGCGCTCTGCCCGCCCACGTATCCCACGATTCCGCACATGGAGGCAGCCTACGACGCCGACGGATCAATACCCGCGCGCTATCCGGTGGTGCGCCTCACGCACCGTCTCCAGGAACTCCTCGTCGGCCTCCGCGTCCGCGCCGGGCCCAGTGGCCGGCTCGTACCGCTCCAGGAAGTCGCCGAGGTCCTCGCCCAGATCCTCCAGGTCCTCGTCCGGCAGCTCCTCGGCCAACTCGGCGTGGACCCGCGCGGCGAAGCCGTCCGCCGCCACGTCCACCCCCCGGCCGTCGCCGGTGCCCGTACGCTTCCCCCGGGTCCGCAGTCGCAGCAGACCAGCCCTACGCGCTCGCACGCCCACCCCTGTTCCGTTGTCGGCCCGTGAGCCGGGCCACTCCCCGCAGCCGACGGTACCGGGCGGGCCGCACGCGGTACAGAAACGCAGGCAGCGGCGGGTCCGTTGCCCCGGTCGCCCACCCCGAGATGAACGGCGTATTGCGGCTGCGCACAATGGGCGCGTGCCCTTGACGACCGATCCGCAGCAACGACGCCGCGCCGACAGCTCGCCGTACGTCGATCTGACGCGCGCGCAGTGGAGCGCCCTGCGGGAGAAGACCCCGCTGCCCCTGACGGCCGAGGAGGTCGAGCGGCTGCGCGGGCTGGGCGACGTCATCGACCTCGACGAGGTGCGCGAGGTCTACCTCCCGCTCTCCCGCCTGCTCAACCTCTACGTCGGCGCGACGAGCAATCTGCGCGGTGCGCTGAACACGTTCCTGGGCGACGCGGGCGGCGGCCAGGGCGCGCAGCCCGGCACGCCCTTCGTCATAGGGGTCGCCGGCAGCGTGGCCGTCGGCAAGTCCACCACCGCCCGCCTCCTCCAGGCGCTGCTGGCCCGCTGGCCCGAGCACCCGCGCGTCGAGCTGGTCACCACCGACGGGTTCCTCTTCCCCAACGCCGAGCTCCATCGGCGCGGCCTGATGTCCCGCAAGGGCTTCCCGGAGTCCTACGACCGCCGGGCGCTGACCCGGTTCGTCGCGGACGTGAAGTCCGGCAAGGCAGAGGTCACCGCCCCGGTCTACTCCCACCTGATCTACGACATCGTGCCCGGTGAGCGGCTGACCGTGCACCGCCCGGACATCCTCATCGTCGAGGGCCTGAACGTCCTGCAACCCGCGCTGCCCGGCAAGGACGGCCGCACCCGGCTCGGTCTCGCCGACTTCTTCGACTTCTCCGTCTACGTCGACGCCCGCACCGAGGACATCGAGCAGTGGTACCTCGGCCGCTTCCGCAAGCTGCGGGAGACCGCGTTCCAGAACCCGTTCTCGTACTTCCGCAAGTACACCCAGGTCTCCGAGGGGGAGGCCCTCGACTACGCCCGCATGATGTGGCGCACCATCAACAAGCCCAACCTCCAGCAGAACGTGGCCCCGACGCGCGGTCGCGCGAACCTGGTGCTGCGCAAGGGGCCGGACCACAAGGTGCAGCGGCTGTCGCTGCGGAAGCTGTAGGAGTCCGGCCCGCCGGCGTAGGAGTCCGGCCCGCCGACCGGGGTCCGCACCGCGCTCGTCCAGCGGGCCCCGCAGCGCTGCGGCCCCGGCCCGCCGCTGGCGGAACCGGGGCCGAAGAGCAGCCGGGAGAAGAACCCCGTCAGCCGAGGGCCGACTTGACCGCGTCGGCGAGCCGGCCGGCCACCGCCCGCGCCTGCTCGATGTCGGCGGCCTCCACCATGACCCGCACCAGCGGCTCCGTGCCGGACGGCCGCAGCAGCACCCGACCGGTCGAGCCCAGCTCCCGCTCCGCCTCGGCGACCGCCGCGTTCAGCTCGGGCGAGCTGGCCACCCGCGACTTGTCGACGTCCGGGACGTTGATCAGGACCTGCGGCAGCCGCTCCATGACGCGCGCCAGCTCGCCGAGCGAACGGCCGGTGGCGGCGACCCGGGCCGCCAGCATCAGACCGGTCAGCGTGCCGTCACCGGTGGTGGCGTGGTCCAGCACGATGACGTGCCCGGACTGCTCACCGCCCAGCGCGAAGCCGTGCGCCTTCATCTCCTCCAGCACGTACCGGTCGCCGACCGCGGTCTGGACGAGGTCGATGCCCTCGCGCTCCATGGCCAGCTTGAAGCCCAGGTTGGACATGACGGTGGCGACGACGGTGTTCTTGCGCAGCGTCCCCGCCTCGCGCATACCGAGCGCCAGCACCGCCAGGATCTGGTCGCCGTCGACCTCGTTGCCCTCGCGGTCCACGGCCAGGCAGCGGTCCGCGTCCCCGTCGTGGGCGACACCCAGGTCGGCGCCGTGCTCGACGACCGCCGCGCGCAGCTGCGCGAGGTGGGTGGAGCCGCAGCCGTCGTTGATGTTCAGGCCGTCGGGGTCGGTGCCCAGGGTGACGACCTCGGCACCGGCCCGGGCGAAGGCCTCCGGCGAGACCCGGGCGGCCGCGCCGTGCGCGCCGTCGATGACGATCTTCAGCCCGTCCAGGCGGTTGGGCAGCACGCCCACGAGGTGCGCGACGTAGTTGTCGAAGCCCTCGTCGTAGACGCTGACCCGGCCCACGCCGGCGCCGGTCGGCCGCTCCCACGGCTCACCGGAGCTGTGCGCGCGGTAGGTCTCCTCGATCCGGTCCTCCAGCTCGTCGGCGAGCTTGTGGCCGCCGCGGGCGAAGAACTTGATGCCGTTGTCGGGCATCGGGTTGTGGCTGGCGGAGAGCATCACGCCGAGGTCCGCGCCGAGCGAGCCGGTCAGGTACGCGACCGCCGGGGTGGGCAGCACGCCGACCCGCAGGACGTCCACACCGGCACTGGCGAGGCCCGCGACGACCGCGGCCTCCAGGAACTCCCCCGAGGCCCGTGGGTCCCGCCCGACCACGGCCACCGGCCGGTGACCCTCGAACGTGCCCGCTTCCGCGAGCACATGCGCCGCAGCGACCGACAGACCGAGCGCCAGCTCCGCCGTCAGATCCGCATTGGCGACGCCGCGCACACCGTCCGTGCCGAAGAGTCGTCCCACTGGTGTCCTCCGAGTTGTCGAGCTTGGACCAGGGCCTTACGTCCAGGTATACGCCCCTGGCCCCAGGGATACGCGCCTGGGTATACGCGCCTGGTCACGGATAGCCGAACGCCCCGGCAGCAGGAGGTGCCACCGGGGCGTTCGGGAGAGCTGCATGGCGCAGCGCGCGTGATTAGCGCTTGCTGTACTGCGGCGCCTTGCGGGCCTTCTTCAGACCGGCCTTCTTGCGCTCGACCGCACGGTCGTCACGCTTGAGGAACCCGGCCTTCTTCAGCGCGGGGCGGTTGTTGTCGATGTCCGCCTCGTTCAGCGCACGGGCCACGCCCAGGCGCAGCGCACCGGCCTGGCCGGAGATGCCGCCGCCGGCGATGCGGGCGATGACGTCGTAACGACCGTCCAGCTCCAGCACCTTGAAGGGCTCGTTGACTTCCTGCTGGTGCACCTTGTTGGGGAAGTAGCCCTCAAGGGTGCGACCGTTGATCTTCCACTGACCGGTGCCCGGAACGATCCGGACGCGGGCGATGGCGTTCTTGCGACGGCCCAGGCCGGCGGCCGGCTGCGGGTCGCCGAAACGGGACGCGAGGGACTCGGAGGTGTACTCCGACTCCACGACCTCGGTCTCGGTGGTGTACTCCTCGACCTCGACCTCGTCCAGCGGGGTCTCGGGGGTGGTCTCAGCCACGATGCTCCTCAGATTCTCTGTCGTCTTAGGGGGTGGCCGGACTTACTGCGCGACCTGGGTGATCTCGAACGGGACCGGCTGCTGCGCAGCGTGCGGGTGCTCGGCGCCCGCGTAGACCTTCAGCTTCGAGAGCATCTGACGGCCGAGGGTGTTCTTGGGGAGCATGCCCTTGACGGCCTTCTCGACGGCCTTCTCGGGGTTCTTCTCGAGCAGCTCGTCGTAGCGGACCGAGCGCAGACCACCCGGGTAACCGGAGTGGCGGTAGGCCATCTTCTGGTTCCGCTTGTTGCCGGAAAGGTGCACCTTGTCGGCGTTGATGATGATGACGAAGTCACCCGTGTCAACGTGAGGGGCGTAAACCGGCTTGTGCTTACCCCGCAGGAGGGACGCGGCCTGGCTGGCCAGGCGGCCCAGGACGACGTCCTGCGCGTCAATGATGTGCCACTGGCGCTGGACGTCGCCGGGCTTGGGGCTGAACGTACGCACGTCTTAGCCTTCGCTTCTCTGATGAATGGGACCTGTACTGGGTCACCAGGGCTGATCACACAGCAGGGCGGCACTACGGGTGACGCAACCCGATCGTCCGCCGCTGGTCATCGGCCCGGTGGACCGGCGCAAGGCCCCTCACGTGAGATAGAGCAAGCCAATACGCATAACGAACCAGCAGAATACCGGGCCGTCCCCAGCGGGGTCAAAACGCCCCCCGCATCCCCATGTGGCCCCGCCCCGCCGCGACCGCCGCGGCCCCTCCATTGTCCCACCGGCGCCGTGGGCCGCAGGCCCGGGGAGACCGGGGAGCGGGGAGACCGGGGAGCGGGGAGACCGGGGAGACCGGGGAGACCGGGCCCTAACGCTCCCGCTCGACCCTGGCCTCGTCCCACACCGCCCCGGCGCTCTCCCGCACCCGCCCGTCCGACCCGAACACCAGGAACCGGTCGAAGGACCGCGCGAACCACCGGTCGTGCGTCACCGCCACCACCGTCCCCTCGAAGGCCTCCAGCCCCTCCTGCAACGCCTCCGCCGACTCCAGGTCCAGGTTGTCGGTCGGCTCGTCCAACAGCAGGGCCGTCGCCCCGGCCAGCTCCAGCAGCAGGATCTGGAAGCGCGCCTGCTGCCCGCCCGACAGCCGCTCGAAGCGCTGGTCGGCCTGCTTCTCCAGCTCGTAGCGGCGCAGCGCGGACATGGCCTGGCCCTTGTCCTTGGCGTGCTCGGTCCACAGCACGTCGAGCAGGGTGCGGCCCATCAGCTCGGGGTGGGCGTGCGTCTGGGCGAAGTGCCCGGGGACGACGCGGGCCCCCAGCTTCCAGGCGCCGGTGTGCGCCACCGGGTCGTGCGCGCCGCCGGGGTCCGCCGCCAGCAGTCGCAGGAAGTGCGACTTGCCCGAGCCGTTGGAGCCGAGGACCGCGACCCGCTCGCCATAGAAGATCTCCAGCGAGAAGGGCTTCATCAGGCCGGTGAGCTCCAGATCCGTGCAGGTGATCGCGCGGACGCCGGTGCGCCCGCCGCGCAGCCGCATGGTGATCTCCTGCTCCCGCGGCGGCTCCGGCGGCGGCCCGGCCTCCTCGAACTTCCGCAGCCGGGTCTGCGCCGCCGCATAGCGCGAGGCCATCTCGTGGCTGACCGCCGCCGCCTGCCGCAGCGTGACCACCAGCTTCTTCAGCTGGGCGTGCTTCTCGTCCCAGCGCCTGCGCAGCTCCTCGAAGCGGGCGAAGCGCTCCTTGCGGGCCTGGTGGTACGTGTCGAAGCCGCCGCCGTGCACCCAGACGTCGGAGCCCGCCGGCCCCGGCTCGACGCTGACGATCTTCTCCGCGGCGCGGGACAGCAGCTCCCGGTCGTGCGAGACGAACAGCACCGTCTTCCGGGTCGTCCGCAGCTGCTCCTCCAGCCACCGCTTGCCCGGCACGTCCAGATAGTTGTCCGGCTCGTCCAGCAACAGCACCTCGTCCGTGCCCCGCAGCAGCGACTCCAGGACCAGGCGCTTCTGCTCACCGCCGCTGAGCGTGCGCACCTGCCGCCACTGGGCCTTCTCGTACGGCATGCCCAGCGCCGCCGTCGTGCACATGTCCCAGACCGTCTCGGCCTCGTAGCCACGCGCCTCGGCCCAGTCGCTGAGCGCCTGCGCATACGCCATCTGCACGGCCTCGTCGTCGGCATCGGCCGTCATCAGGGCCAGCTCGGCCGCGTCCACCGCGGCCGCCGCGTCCCTGATCGGCCGCTGGGCCACCGAGACCAGCAGGTCACGGACCGTACGGTCGTCCCGCACGGAGCCCACGAACTGCGGCATCACGCCCAGCCCGCCGCTCACCGTCACCGCCCCGCCGTGCGGCTTGAGCTCCCCCGCGATCAGCCGCAGCAGCGTCGTCTTGCCGGCGCCGTTGGCTCCCACCAGCGCGACCGAGGCGCCCTCCCCCACCCGGAAGGACACGTCCCCCAGCAGGGCCCTCCCGTCCGGCAGGTAGTACTCCAGATGCCCGGCTTCCAGATGTCCCATGAGCGGGATTGTGACCGGACTCCAAGCGTTCCACCAACCGCATTAGGATGCGCGCCATGAGTTTCGGGCAAGGCGGGCCCTTCGACGGCCCCGGGGGTTCTTTTTCGTCCACTCCGGACTGGGATGCGCTCGCCGAGGAGAGCGAGTCGCAGTCCCGCCGCAAACGCTGGATGTGGATCGGCGGCGGCGCGCTGGCGACCGTCGCGGTGGCCGGTATCGTCGCCGCCGCCGTGATGACCAGCGGCGGTGACACCCCGGGCGGCAACCCGACGGCCTCGCCCAGCGCGTCCGGCCAGGCCCTGCCGGACGACAAGCCGTCCTTCCCGGACGTCTCCGTGCCGCCCCCGCCCAACCCGCAGGAGTACATCTCCGACCCCAAGAAGGACACCGCGCCGCTCACCCCCGCCACCCTCTTCCCGCAGAAGAGCATGGTGGTCGGCGAGCACAGCTACCCGCGCACCGGGACCGCCAGCACCAAGGACTGCACCGCCGGCGCCCAGGGCGCCCTGGTCTCGTCGCTCTCCCACAACGGCTGCAAGCAACTGCTGCGCGCCACGTACGCCAAGGGCGGCGTCGCGGTCACCATCGGCATCGCGGTCTTCGACTCGCCCGCCCAGGCCACCAAGGTCATGAACCAGAACCGGGCCAACCTGATGCCGCTGCCCGGCGGTGGCGTGCCCTCCGACTTCTGCCAGGGCAGCAAGTGCCAGATGACGACCAACGCCACCGGCCGCTACGCCTACTTCACCATCGCCGGCCACCTCAACGGCAAGGACGTCACCGGCACCGAGGCCAACGTCCAGCAGATCGCCCGGGACGGCGGCTCCTACGCCTTCACCCAGATCGCCCAGCGCGGCAAGGACCAGGCCGCCAAGGCCGCCGAGCGGCAGCTCAAGGAAGCCCAGAAGAAGGCCGGCCGGACCTCCTGATCACCGTCCGGCACCGCTCTGCACCACTGTGATGCCAGTGGTGACGCTGCCCCCCGACAGCGTCACCGCCGGACGTCCCCGGCAGACCGCGACGCGGCTCAGCAGCAGCCGCCCCCGGCGCCGCCCGGCAGGCTCCGCCTGTTGCGCGCCTCCTTGTTGCGCGCCATCAGCAGCTCGTCGGCCGGATAGCCGACCTCCTCCAGCGTCAGCCCGTGCGGCCGCACGACGTGCACCGCGGAGTCCCGCACCCCGGCCGCCAGCACCTTCCCGGGCCACTCCGGCGGCCGGTGCCCGTCACCGACGAACAGCAGCGCGCCGATCAGCGACCGCACCATGTTGTGGCAGAAGGCATCCGCCCGCACCGTCGCCGTGACGATCCCGTCCGCACCCCGCGCCAGGCTCAGCTCCTGGAGCGTACGGATCGTGGTGGCCCCCTCGCGCCGCTTGCAGTACGCCGCGAAGTCGTGCTCCCCGAGCAGCGACCGCGCCGCCTCGTTCATGGCATCCACGTCCAGCGGCCAGTCGTGCCAGAGCACATGGCCGCGCAGCAGCGGGTCCACGCCCCCGGGGTGATCGGTCACCCGGTACGCGTAGCGCCGCCAGACGGCCGAGAAACGCGCGTTGAAGCCGGCCGGCGCCTCGGCCGCCGACCACACCCGGACGTCCTTCGACAGCCGGCCGGCGAGCCGCTTGAGCAGCTTCTCCCGGTGCTCGGCCCAGAGCTCCTCGGGCAGATCCACATGCGCCACCTGCCCCCGCGCATGCACCCCGGCGTCGGTCCGCCCCGCCACGGTCAGCTCGTACGTCTCCGACGACCGCGTCACGGTCCGCAGCGCGTCCTCGATCTCCCCCTGGACGGTCCGCTGCCCGCGGGCCTGCTTGGCCCACCCGGAGAAGTCCTTGCCGTCATAGGAAAGGTCCAGCCGCACCCGGACGTACCCGGGCTCCACCTCGTCACTCACGTAAGCAATCCTCTCAGGCCCGCGGCAACGCGAAGCGGGCCCGCCCCCGAGGGGGCGGGCCCGCTCACCGCGAGGCAGTGCCTCAGGCGTCCTTGGACTCCTCGGCCGGAGCCTCGGTGGCCTCCGCCGGAGCCTCGGCCGCGGCCTCGGACTCCTTCACCGCGCGCTTGGTCGCGGCCTCGGCCTCGGCAACGGTCGCCTTCTTGGCGATCTCGCCCTCGACCAGCTCGATGACCGCCATCGGGGCGTTGTCGCCACGACGGTTACCGATCTTGGTGATACGGGTGTAGCCACCCGGACGCTCCGCGAACCGCGGCGCGATCTCGGTGAACAGCGTGTGGACGACGCTCTTGTCCGAGATCAGCTGCATGACCTGGCGGCGGTTGTGAAGGTCGCCCTTCTTCGCCTTGGTCACCAGACGCTCCGCGTACGGACGCAGACGACGGGCCTTGGCCTCGGTCGTCGTGATGCGGCCGTGCTCGAAGAGCGAGGTCGCCAGGTTGCGCAGCATCATGCGCTCGTGCGCAGCGCTGCCGCCCAGACGGGCACCCTTGGTGGGCTTCGGCATGGTGTATCTCCTTCATTGCTGCACCGGCCGTATCAGGTACCGGTGTCAGTTCCCACGAAGCGGGCGCCCCGCGGAAGATCTACACGACACGGGCCCGGGAGGTGCTCCCGGACCCGTACCGGTCAAACCGGGTACTGCTCAGTACTGCTCGGTCTCGACGAACCCGGCGTCCGCGTCGTCGTCCGCGCCAAAGGCGTCGGCGGCAGCGGTCGGGTCGAATCCGGGCGGGCTGTCCTTGAGCGCCAGGCCCATGCCGGCCAGCTTCGCCTTGACCTCGTCGATCGACTTCGCACCGAAGTTGCGGATGTCGAGCAGGTCTGCCTCGGAGCGCGCCACGAGCTCACCCACGGAGTGGATGCCCTCGCGCTTGAGGCAGTTGTACGACCGAACGGTGAGCTCCAGCTCCTCGATCGGCAGCGCCAGGTCGGCGGCGAGGGCGGCGTCCGTCGGGGACGGGCCCATGTCGATGCCCTCGGCGTCGATGTTGAGCTCGCGGGCCAGACCGAACAGCTCGACCAGGGTCTTACCGGCCGACGCCATGGCGTCGCGCGGGCGCATGGCCTGCTTGGTCTCGACGTCGACGATCAGCTTGTCGAAGTCGGTGCGCTGCTCGACACGGGTCGCCTCGACCTTGTAGGTGACCTTGAGCACCGGCGAGTAGATGGAGTCGACCGGGATCCGGCCGATCTCCTGGCCCACCTGCTTGTTCTGGACGGCCGAGACGTAGCCGCGACCGCGCTCGACGGTCAGCTCCATCTCCAGCTTGCCCTTGCCGTTCAGGGTGGCGAGGACCAGGTCGGGGTTGTGCACCTCGACGCCGGCCGGCGGGGCGATGTCGGCGGCGGTGACCAGACCCGGGCCCTGCTTGCGCAGGTACATCACGACCGGCTCGTCGTGCTCCGAGGAGACGACCAGCTGCTTGATGTTGAGGATGAGGTCGGTGACGTCCTCCTTGACACCCGGCACGGTGGTGAACTCGTGCAGGACGCCGTCGATCCGGATGCTGGTGACGGCGGCACCGGGGATCGAGGAGAGGAGCGTACGGCGCAGGGAGTTGCCGAGGGTGTAGCCGAAGCCCGGCTCCAGCGGCTCGATCACGAACCGGGAGCGGTATTCGTCGACGACCTCTTCGGTCAACGAGGGACGCTGAGCGATCAGCATGTTTTTCGGTCCTTCAGTCGTGGGCGCCCGCTATTTGACGCCCGCTGTACTGACAAGGGTACGGGCGGTACGGCGCCATCGGCTCCGTACCGCCCACACCGGTCAGCTCTTACTTGGAGTAGAGCTCGACGATCAGCTGCTCCTGCACCTGGGTGTCGATCACCTGGCGCTCGGGCAGGCTGTGCACGAGGATCCGGAGGTTCGACGGGATCGCTTCCAGCCAGGCCGGAACGGTCTTCTCGCCGGCCTCGGCCTTGGCCACCTCGAAGGGGGTCAGGTTCCGAGAGCCCTCGCGGACCTCGATGATGTCGTTCACGGCAACGCGGGCCGACGGGATGTCAGTCTTGCGGCCGTTCACGTTGATGTGTCCGTGACGGACCAGCTGACGGGCGTGGTCACGGGACTTGGCGAAGCCGGCCCGGTAGACCACGTTGTCGAGGCGGGTCTCAAGGATGCGCAGAAGGTTCTCACCGGTCTTGCCGGTCTTCTGGTTCGCTTCCTTGTAGTAGTTCACGAACTGCTTCTCAAGGACACCGTAGATACGGCTGCACTTCTGCTTCTCACGAAGCTGGAGCAGGTACTCGCTGTCCTTGGTGCGCCCGCGACCGTGCTCACCCGGGGGGTAAGGACGGATCTCGATCGGGCACTTCGCGCTCTCGCACTTGCTCCCCTTGAGGAAGAGCTTCTGCTTCTCCCGACGGCAACGCTTGCAGTCGGCCCCGGTGTAACGCGCCATTGTCTAGTTGTCTCCTACTTCAGGTGGTCAGACGCGGCGACGCTTGGGCGGGCGGCATCCGTTGTGCGGGGTGGGGGTGACGTCCTGGATGGAGCCCACCTCAAGACCGGTCGCCTGAAGCGAACGGATGGCGGTCTCGCGGCCCGAACCCGGGCCCTTGACGAAGACGTCGACCTTGCGCATGCCGTGCTCCTGCGCGCGGCGGGCGGCCGACTCGGCGGCCATCTGCGCGGCGAAGGGGGTGGACTTGCGCGAGCCCTTGAAGCCGACGTGGCCGGCCGAGGCCCAAGAGATCACGTTCCCGGTCGGGTCGGTGATCGAGACGATCGTGTTGTTGAACGTGCTCTTGATGTGAGCGTGCCCGTGGGCGACGTTCTTCTTCTCCTTGCGGCGCACCTTCTTGGCGCCGGCCGTACGGCCCTTCGGAGGCATGAATTTCTCCCGTGGAGGTGGTCGGTCCTACAGCGAAGACCGCTGGTGAGCGTCCTGCTGAGGACTACTTCTTGCCCGGCTTCTTCTTGCCGGCGATCGCGCGACGCGGGCCCTTGCGGGTACGCGCGTTCGTGCTGGTGCGCTGACCGTGCACCGGCAGGCCGCGGCGGTGACGCAGACCCTGGTAGCAGCCGATCTCGACCTTGCGGCGGATGTCGGCCTGGATCTCGCGACGGAGGTCACCCTCGGTCTTGAGGTTGTTGTCCACGTACTCGCGGATCTTGACGAGGTCTTCCTCGGCCAGGTCGCGGACCCGGGTGTCCGGGTTCACGCCGGTGGCGGCGAGGGTCTGACGCGAGAGCGTCCGCCCGATACCGAAGACGTAGGTGAGGGCGACCTCCACACGCTTTTCGCGCGGGAGATCAACGCCTGCGAGGCGTGCCATTGATGTGGCTCCTGATGGCTATTCGGAGGTCTTCCGCAGCACCGTTCCCGTAAGACTCTTCAGCATTACGAGCCGGGTCCCCGGCCTCCGAGCCGAGGGTGTCGTCCCCACGCGGGAGCGGGGGGTCGGGTGACTGCGTATGTACGTGTTGTGCTTGCGTCGCGCGATCTGCGAAATTGCAGGTGGTCGGCGTGCGTCAGCCCTGGCGCTGCTTGTGGCGCAGGTTGTCGCAGATGACCATGACCCGGCCGTGGCGGCGGATCACCTTGCACTTGTCGCAGATCTTCTTGACGCTCGGCTTGACCTTCATGGGATGTGAGGTTCTCCGGGTCAGTGCCGTCACCCCACGGGAGCGGGGCGCCGACAAGATCTACTTGTAGCGGTAGACGATCCGGCCACGCGTCAGGTCGTACGGAGACAGCTCCACGACGACCCGGTCATCCGGGAGGATGCGGATGTAGTGCATCCGCATCTTGCCGCTGATGTGCGCGAGGACCTTGTGACCGTTCTGGAGCTCCACCTTGAACATGGCGTTCGGCAGGGACTCGATCACGGTGCCCTCGATCTCGATGGCACCTTGCTTCTTGGCCACGCTTCGCCCTTCGAATCGGCTACCTTGATCGTCTCTTGTGTGTCCGCGACATCAATGACGTCGCCTGTCTCCAGGCATACGGATGCACGAGAGCCGACGCGTCAGTCTACGTCAGTGCCTGGGAAAAGACGAATCCAGGATTATTGCCCACCAGGGGTGATCCTTACGCCCAGGGGCTCCCCCGGGCGGGCACGCTCAGGCCAGGGGGTCGGGCGCGGCCGTGATCCCCAGCTCGGCCAGCTTGGCCCTGCCGCCGTCCGGGGCGGTCAGCACCAGCGGGCCGTTCTCGGTCAGCGCGACCGAGTGCTCCCAGTGCGAGGACCAGCTGCCGTCGTTCGACTTGACCGTCCAGTCGTCCTCGAGGACGTGGGTCTTGGGCGTGCCGAGGTTGACCATCGGCTCGATCGCGATGCAGAAGCCCGGCACCAGCTTGGGGCCGCGGCCGCGCTTGCGGTCGACGTAGTTCAGTAGGTGCGGGTCCATGTGCATCTGCGAGCCGATGCCGTGGCCGCCGTAGTCCTCGACGATCCCGTACTTGCCGCTGGACGGCCGCGGCTGGCGCCGGATGTAGCCCTCGATCGCCTTGGAGATGTCGACCAGACGGTTGCCCTTGGCGACCGCCGCGATACCGGCCCACATCGACTCCTCGGTGACCCGGCTGAGCTCGACCAGCTCCGCGGAGTGACCGGATCCGACGAAGGCGGTGTACGCGGCGTCGCCGTGCCAGCCGTCGATGATCGCGCCGCAGTCGATGGAGATGATGTCCCCGTTCTGGAGCACCGTCTCGGTGTCGGGGATGCCGTGGACGACGACGTCGTTCACGGAGGTGCAGATCGTCGCGGGGAAGCCGCCGTAGCCGAGGAAGTTGGACTTCGCGCCGTGCTCGGCGAGCACCTTGCGCGCGGCATCGTCGAGGTCCTTGGTCGTGGCGCCCGGCACCGCGACCTCCCGGGTCGCTGCGTGAATGGCGGCGACCACCAGCCCCGCCTCGCGCATCTTCGCGATCTGCTCAGGGGTCTTGATCTCCACCATGTCGGCGCCTTCCGCCCTCGTCCTGCGTCTGTTCTGACCAACAGTACGGCCGCGGTGCCCGTGCTGGGCAACCGCGGCCGTACGGAGCTGCGGGCTTACTCGCCGCGCTGGAGCGCCGCCATGGAGCGCTCCGTCACCTCTTCCACCTTGCCGAGGGCCGGGATCGTCACGACCAGGTCCTGGGCCTTGTAGTAGTCGATGATCGGCTCGGTCTCCGTGTGGTAGACCTCAAGCCGCTTGCGGACGGTCTCCTCGCGGTCGTCGTCGCGCTGGTACAGCTCGCCGCCGCAGACGTCGCAGACGCCCGCGGTCTTCGGCTTGTTGTACTCCGCGTGGAAGACGTGGCTGCTGTCCTTGCGGCAGATCCGCCGGCCGGCGATCCGCTTGACGACCTCGTCCTCCGGGACCTCCAGGTCCAGGACGGCGTCCAGCTTCAGGTTCTTGGCCTTGAGGTACGCGTCCAGCGCCTCGGCCTGGCCGATGTTGCGCGGAAAGCCGTCCAGCAGGAAGCCCTCGGCGGCGTCGGCCTGCGCCATGCGGTCCTCGGCCATCCCGATGGTGACCGAGTCGGGCACCAGGTTGCCTGCGTCCATGTACGACTTCGCCTCGACACCCAGCGGCGTGCCCTGGCTGATGTTGGCGCGGAACAGGTCCCCCGTGGAGATGTGCGGGATCGCGAGGTTCTTGGCCAGGTACGCAGCCTGCGTACCCTTGCCGGCCCCGGGGGGTCCGACGAGGACGATTCGCATCAGCGGAGGAACCCTTCGTAGTTGCGCTGCTGAAGCTGGCTCTCGATCTGCTTCACGGTCTCCAGACCAACACCCACGATGATGAGGATGCTCGTCCCGCCGAACGGGAAGTTCTGGTTCGCATTGAAGAGCACCAACGCCACTGTTGGTACGAGCGCGATCAGCCCCAGGTACAGCGAGCCCGGCCACGTGATCCGGTTGAGCACGTAGCTGAGGTACTCGGCCGTCGGGCGGCCAGCCCGGATACCCGGGATGAAGCCACCATACTTCTTCATGTTGTCGGCAACTTCTTCGGGGTTGAAGCTGATGGCGACGTAGAAGAAGGCGAAGAACACGATCAGCAGGAAGTACGTAACGATGTAAACGGGGTGATTTCCCTTGGTGAAGTTGGTGGCGATCCAGGTCGCCCATGCCGCCTTCGACCCGCTGAACTGTGCGATGAGGGCTGGAATGTAGAGCAGCGATGACGCGAAGATGACGGGAATCACACCCGCCTGGTTCACCTTGAGCGGGATGTAAGTGGACGTACCGCCGTAGGACCGGCGACCGATCATCCGCTTCGCGTACTGCACCGGGATGCGCCGCTGGGCCTGCTCGACGAAGACCACCAGGGCGACCATCGCCAGACCCACCGCGATCACCGCGAAGAACTCGATCCAGCCGTCGGCGAGCTTGCCGGTGAGCTTGATCTGCCACAGCGCGCCCGGGAAGCCGGCGGCGATCGAGATGAACATCAGGATCGACATGCCGTTGCCGATACCGCGGTCGGTGACGAGCTCACCGAGCCACATGATCAGGCCGGTGCCGGCGGTCATCGTGATGACCATGGTGATGGTGGTGAAGATCGAGTCGCTCGGCACGATCTCGCTGGCGACCGGGCAGCTCTGGAAGAGCGCACCGCTGCGGGCGGTGGCCACCAGGCCGGTGCCCTGAAGGATCGCGAGCGCCACGGTCAGATAGCGGGTGTACTGGGTGATCTTCGCCTGGCCGGACTGACCTTCCTTTTTCAAGGCCTCCAGCCGGGGGATGACCACGGTCAACAGCTGAAGGATGATGCTCGCCGTGATGTACGGCATGATCCCCAGCGCGAAGATCGTGATCTGCAGCAGCGCTCCACCGCTGAACATGTTCACCAGGGCGAACAACCCGCTGTTGCCGCCGGCCTGCTTCATGCAGGTCTCGACGTTCGCGTAGTTCACCCCTGGGACCGGGACGTGCGCTCCGATCCGGTAGAGCACGATGATGCCCAACGTGAACAGCAGCTTCTTGCGCAGGTCGGGCGTCTTGAACGCTCGGGCGAACGCGGTGAGCACGGTGCCTCCTGCGCCTCCCGCCTCGTGGCGAGAGGTGACGGTCTTGAGGATCGACGAATACGTAGCGGCCAGAACCGCACGGACACGGCCCGCGCGGCGGGGGCCCGGGACCTCGGCCCCGGAAAACCACAGTGCATGCCACCTTACCGGCGACCTTACCCCCGTGGAACGACCAACCGGGGATGCCCCAAACGATGGGCATCCCCGGTCAGTTGAACCAACGAACTCAGATGAGTTCGGTGACGGTGCCGCCGGCGGCGGCGATCTTCTCCTTGGCGGAGCCGGAAACGGAGTCAACCGTCACCGTCAGCGCCACGGAGATCTCGCCCTGGCCCAGGACCTTGACGAGCTCGTTCTTGCGCACCGCGCCCTTGGCGACCAGGTCGGCCACCGTGACCTCGCCACCCTGCGGGTAGAGCGCGGCCAGCTTGTCCAGGTTCACGACCTGGAACTGCTTGTGAGCGGGGTTCTTGAAGCCCTTCAGCTTCGGGAGGCGCATGTGGAGGGGCATCTGCCCACCCTCGAAGCGCTCCGGAACCTGGTAGCGGGCCTTCGTGCCCTTGGTACCACGACCAGCGGTCTTACCCTTGGACGCCTCACCACGACCGACACGGGTCTTGGCGGTCTTGGCGCCCGGGGCGGGCCGGAGGTTGTGGACCTTCAGCGGGTTGTTCTCCGCCATGTCAGTCGACCTCCTTGACCGACACGAGGTGGCGGACGGTGTGCACCATGCCGCGGAACTCGGGGCGGTCGTCCTTGACAACCACGTCACCCAGCTTCTTCAGACCGAGCGAGCGCAGGGTGTCGCGGTGGTTCTGCTTGCTGCCGATGTAGGACTTGATCTGCTTGATCTCAAGGCGAGCCATTACGCACTCACCCCAGCTCGCGCCCGCAGCAGAGCGGCGGGAGCAACGTCCTCCAGCGGCAGGCCACGACGGGCCGCGATCTCCTCGGGGCGCTGAAGGCCCTGAAGCGCGGTCACCGTGGCGTGCACGATGTTGATCGGGTTCGACGAACCGAGCGACTTGCTCAGCACGTCGTGGATGCCCGCGCACTCCAGAACGGCACGCACGGGGCCACCGGCGATCACACCGGTACCGGGGGAAGCCGGCTTGAGCAGGACGACGCCCGCAGCCTTCTCACCCTGGATGGGGTGCGGGATGGTGCCCTGGATACGGGGGACCTTGAAGAAGTTCTTCTTGGCCTCTTCCACGCCCTTGGCGATGGCAGCCGGAACTTCCTTGGCCTTGCCGTAACCGACACCTACGGTGCCGTCACCGTCGCCCACCACGACCAGCGCGGTGAAGCTGAAGCGACGACCACCCTTGACAACCTTGGCGACGCGGTTGATCGCGACAACGCGCTCAACGTACGCGGTCTTCTCGGCGGCAGCGCCACCGTCGCGACCCTTCCGGTCCCGCCGCTCGCCGCCACCGGCACCGCTGCCGCGGCGCTGGGGTCCAGCCATTGGAATTACCTCTCTCTGTTACGTCCGCTAGCTCCGGAACCGGGGCTTAGAACTTCAGCCCGGCTTCGCGGGCGGCGTCGGCCAGAGCGGCAATCCGCCCGGCGTACTGCTTGCCACCACGGTCGAACACGACGGCCTCGACACCGGCGGCCTTGGCACGCTCGGCGACCAGGGAGCCGACCTTCTGGGCCTGGGCGCTCTTGTCGCCCTCGCCACCACGGATCGACGCGTCCAGGCTCGACGCCGAGGCCAGCGTGTGGCCCTTGATGTCGTCGATGACCTGAGCGGTGATGCCGCGGTTGGACCGCGTCACGACCAGACGCGGACGCTCCGGGGTACCCGAAATCCGCTTGCGGATGCGGATGTGGCGACGCTTGGCGGCGGCGCGCTTGTAGGCGTCACCCTTCGCGATCTTCACACCGTATGCCATGGCTTACTTACCAGCCTTTCCGACCTTGCGGCGGATGACCTCGCCGGCGTACTTGACGCCCTTGGCCTTGTACGGGTCAGGCTTGCGCAGCTTGCGGATGTTCGCCGCCACCTCGCCGACCTTCTGCTTGTCGATGCCCTCGACGCTGAGCTTGGTCGGGGACTCGACCTTGAACGAGATGCCCTCGGGGGCCTCGATCAGGATCGGGTGGCTGTAGCCCAGGGAGAACTCCAGGTTGGAGCCCTTGGCCTGAACGCGGTAACCAACACCGCTGATCTCAAGCGCCTTGCTGTAGCCCTGGGTCACGCCGGTGATCATGTTCGCCACCAGCGTGCGCGACAGGCCGTGCAGGGCCTTGTTCTGACGCTCGTCGTTCGGGCGGGTGACGGCGATGACGCCGTCCTCACCCTTGGCGACCTCGATGGGCGCGGCGACGGTGTGCGAAAGGGAGCCCTTGGGACCCTTCACCGAAACCGTGCGGCCCTCGATGGTGACGTCCACACCAGCGGGAACCTGGATGGGCAGCTTGCCAATACGCGACATTAGCTATTCCTCCGTTCCCTGATTACCAGACGTAGGCGAGGACTTCCCCACCCACGCCCTTCTTGCTGGCCTGCTGACCGGTCAGGAGACCGTGGGACGTGGAGATGATCGCCACGCCCAGGCCGCCGAGGACCTTCGGCAGGTTGGTGGACTTTGCGTAGACCCGGAGGCCCGGCTTCGAGATCCGCTTGATGCCGGCGATCGAGCGCTCGCGGTTCGGGCCGAACTTCAGCTCGAGGACGAGGTTCTTGCCAACCTCGGCGTCCTCGACGCGCCAGCCGGTGATGTAACCCTCCTGCTGGAGGATCTCCGCGATGTGCGACTTGATCTTGCTGTGCGGCATCACGACGGTGTCGTGGTACGCCGAGTTCGCGTTCCGCAGACGGGTCAGCATGTCTGCGATGGGGTCAGTCATGGTCATGAATTGGCCTTCGGCCTCTCTCGCCGGGGTTTCCTATGTGCGCCATCCCTCTCCCCGATCAGAGTCGGGACGGGTGCGGCGCGGGGACCTACGGCGTAGTAAGCGACGTTATGCGGGCTCGGCCCGCGGTCGGTCTCGGGCGGCGGGGCGCCCAAACCCTTCTACCTTACGGGACAAAGGGTGGGGCGCCCGCCGACCGATTGCTTACCGAGAGCGTCCGATAACTCCCAACTGGGGAATTACCAGGAGCTCTTGGTCACGCCCGGCAGCTCGCCACGGTGAGCCATCTCACGAAGGCACACGCGGCACAGGCCGAACTTGCGGTACACGGAGTGCGGACGGCCGCAGCGCTGGCAGCGGGTGTACGCGCGCACACCGAACTTCGGCTTGCGAGCAGCCTTGGCAATCAGAGCCTTCTTCGCCATCTCGCTCACGCCTCCTTGAACGGGAAGCCGAGGTGACGAAGGAGAGCGCGGCCCTCATCGTCGTTGGTCGCCGTGGTGACCACGGTGATGTCCATACCCCGGGTACGGTCGATCTTGTCCTGGTCGATCTCGTGGAACATGACCTGCTCCGTGAGACCGAAGGTGTAGTTGCCCCGACCGTCGAACTGCTTCGGGGACAGACCACGGAAGTCGCGGATGCGCGGGAGCGCGAGCGACAGCAGGCGGTCCAGGAACTCCCACATGCGGTCACCGCGGAGGGTGACGTGGGCACCGATCGGCTGGCCCTCGCGCAGCTTGAACTGCGCGATGGACTTACGGGCCTTGGTGACGGCCGGCTTCTGGCCGGTGATCGTGGTGAGGTCGCGGATGGCGCCCTCGATCAGCTTGGAGTCGCGGGCGGCGTCGCCCACACCCATGTTGACCACGATCTTGGTCAGACCGGGGATCTGCATGACGTTCTCGTAGGAGAACTCGTCCTTCAGCTTCCCGGCGATCTCTTCGCGGTAGCGCGTCTTGAGACGCGGCGCGTTGGTGGTGGCAGTCATCAGATGTCCTCACCGGTCCGCTTGGCAACGCGGATCTTGTTGCCCTCGTCGTCGAAGCGGTACCCGACGCGGGTGACGACCTTCTTGCCGTCCTTCTCCACAACCAGCTGGACGTTGCTGACGTGGATGGGGGCCTCGGTGGTCACGATGCCGCCGGTCTTCGAACCACGAGCGGTCTGTCCGGCCTTGGTGTGCTTCTTGACCCGGTTGACACCCTCGACCAGGACGCGGTCCTCGCGGGGGAAGGCCTGGATGACCTTGCCCTGCTTGCCCTTGTCCTTACCGGTGATGACCTGGACCAGGTCGCCCTTCTTGATCTTCATCGGTTACAGCACCTCCGGCGCGAGCGAGATGATCTTCATGAACTTCTTCTCGCGCAGTTCCCGGCCCACGGGGCCGAAGATGCGGGTGCCGCGGGGGTCGCCATCGTTCTTGAGGATGACGGCCGCGTTCTCGTCGAAGCGGATGTACGAGCCGTCCGGACGGCGGCGCTCCTTGACGGTGCGAACGATGACCGCCTTGACGACGTCACCCTTCTTCACGTTGCCACCGGGGATCGCATCCTTGACGGTGGCAACGATGACGTCACCGATGCCCGCGTAGCGGCGACCGGAACCACCGAGAACACGGATGCAAAGGATCTCCTTCGCACCAGTGTTGTCGGCGACACGCAGTCGCGACTCCTGCTGGATCACGTCTATCTCCTGAATGTCTGCCGGTTCCCGGCAGGGGTTTCACGTGAAACCCCTGCCGAGCCTGGCGGAACTGTTCCTAGGGGGTCCCCCTAGGAGGGATTACTTGGCCTTCTCGAGGATCTCGACGATGCGCCAGCGCTTGGTGGCGGACAGCGGCCGGGTCTCCATCAGGAGGACGCGGTCGCCGACGCCGGCAGCGTTCTGCTCGTCGTGCGCCTTGAGCTTGTTGGTACGGCGGATGACCTTGCCGTACAGCGCGTGCTTGACACGGTCCTCGACGGCGACGACGACGGTCTTGTCCATCTTGTCGCTGACGACGAGACCCTCACGGGTCTTGCGGAAACCGCGCTCGTTCGTCTCAGTCACATTCTTCTCGCTCATCAGGCGCTCTCCACCGTCTCGATGCCCAGCTCACGCTCACGCATCAGGGTGTAGATCCGGGCGATGTCCTTGCGGACGGCCTTCAGCCGGCCGTGGTTCTCAAGCTGCCCGGTCGCCGCCTGGAAGCGGAGGTTGAACAGCTCTTCCTTGGCCTCACGCAGCTTGGCAACGAGGTCCTCGTTGTTCAGCTCGCGCAGCTCGGACGCCTTGGTAACGGCCGACATCACGATTCACCTGCCTCGCGCCGAACGATGCGGCACTTCATCGGAAGCTTGTGGGCGGCGCGGGTCAGCGCCTCCTTAGCAACCTTCTCGTTCGGGAAGGACAGCTCGAACATCACCCGACCGGGCTTGACGTTCGCGACCCACCACTCCGGAGAACCCTTACCGGAACCCATGCGGGTCTCGGCCGGCTTCTTCGTCAGCGGACGGTCGGGGTAGATGTTGATCCACACCTTGCCGCCACGCTTGATGTGACGGGTCATGGCGATACGAGCGGACTCGATCTGCCGGTTCGTCACGTAAGCCGGGGTGACGGCCTGGATTCCGTACTCACCGAAGGCCAGCTCGGTGCCGCCCTTGGCCATGCCGTTGCGCTTCGGGTGGTGCTGCTTGCGGTGCTTGACCCTGCGAGGGATCAGCATGTCGGTCAGGCCTCCGTTCCGGGGGTCTCCGCCGGAGCAGCGGCTGCGGCCTCGGCCTTGGGGGCCTCGGCAGCGGCGCTCTGCTGCTGCGGCTTGCGGCCGCGGCCGCCACGCTCGCCACCGCGGCGCGGGCGGTCGTTGCCGCCACCGCGAGCCGGGCGGTTGCCCGCACGGGCGGCGGCGTTCTCGGCGCGCACCTCGGCGATGTTCTTGACGTCGCCCTTGTAGATCCAGACCTTCACGCCGATGCGGCCGAAGGTGGTCTTGGCCTCGAAGAAGCCGTAGTCGACGTTCGCACGGAGCGTGTGCAGGGGCACGCGGCCCTCGCGGTAGAACTCCGAGCGGGACATCTCGGCGCCGCCGAGACGGCCACCGCACTGGATCTTGATGCCCTTGGCGCCGGCCTTCATCGTCGACTGCATGCTCTTGCGCATGGCGCGACGGAAGGAGACGCGGGACGACAGCTGCTCGGCGACGGCCTGGGCCACGAGCTGAGCATCGGTCTCGGGGTTCTTGACCTCGAGGATGTTCAGCTGGACCTGCTTGCCGGTCAGCTTCTCCAGCTCGCCGCGGATGCGGTCGGCCTCGGCGCCGCGGCGGCCGATGACGATGCCCGGACGAGCGGTGTGGATGTCAACGCGGACGCGCTCACGGGTGCGCTCGATCTCCACCTTGGAGATACCGGCGCGCTCCATGCCCTTCGTCATCATGCGACGAATGGCGACGTCTTCCTTGACGTAGTCCTTGTACAGCTTGTCGGCGTACCAACGCGACTTGAAGTCGGTGGTGATGCCGAGCCGGAACCCGTGCGGGTTTACCTTCTGGCCCATTACCGGGTTCCTTCCTTGCTGCTGACGACCACGGTGATGTGGCTGGTCCGCTTGCGGATCCGGTAGGCACGGCCCTGGGCACGCGGACGGAACCGCTTCAGGGTCGGGCCCTCGTCGACGTACGCCTCGCTGATAACCAGCGTGGAGGCGTCCGTGTGGTCGTAGTTGTGCGCGGCGTTGGCAATGGCGCTGTCCAGCACCTTGCCCACCGGCACGCTCGCGGCCTGCGGGGCGAAACGCAGGACCGCCTGAGCCTCCGTGGCATCCATGCCACGGATAAGGTCCACCACGCGGCGGGCCTTCATGGGCGTGACGCGGATGTACCGCGCCTGGGCCCTGGCTTCCATGGTTGTCCCTTCGGTGTCAGTCATAGTCTTCGCACTCCGGTCGATCAGCGACGACGCGACTTGCGGTCGTCCTTCTCGTGGCCGCGGAAGGTGCGGGTCGGCGCAAACTCGCCGAGCTTGTGGCCGACCATCGACTCGGTGACGAACACCGGGACGTGCTTGCGGCCGTCGTGCACCGCGATCGTGTGGCCGAGCATGGCCGGGACGATCATGGAGCGGCGGGACCAGGTCTTGATGACGTTCTTGGTGCCGGCTTCGTTCTGAACATCCACCTTCTTGGCGAGGTGGTCGTCGACGAAGGGCCCCTTCTTGAGACTGCGCGGCATCTAAACCCGCTCCTAGCGCTTCTTGTTCGTCTTGCGGCGGCGGACGATGTACTTGTTGCTGGCCTTCTTCGGCGAGCGAGTACGACCCTCCTTCTGGCCCCAGGGCGAGACCGGGTGGCGACCACCGGAGGTCTTGCCCTCACCACCACCGTGCGGGTGGTCGACCGGGTTCATCACGACACCACGCACGGTCGGGCGGACGCCCTTCCAGCGCATACGGCCGGCCTTGCCCCAGTTGATGTTCGACTGCTCGGCGTTGCCGACCTCGCCGACGGTGGCGCGGCAGCGCACGTCGACCAGGCGGATCTCACCGGACGGCATACGAAGGTGGGCCATCGAGCCCTCCCTCGCCAGCAGCTGCACGGAGGCACCGGCCGAGCGGGCGAACTTCGCACCGCCGCCCGGACGCAGCTCGATCGCGTGGATCGTCGTACCCACGGGGATGTGGCGCAGCGGCAGGTTGTTGCCCGGCTTGATGTCGGCGCCAGGGCCGTTCTCAATCCGGTCACCCTGCGACAGGCCACGGGGCGCGATGATGTAGCGCTTCTCGCCGTCTGCGTAGTGCAGCAGCGCGATGCGCGCGGTGCGGTTCGGGTCGTACTCGATGTGCGCGACCTTGGCCGGCACGCCGTCCTTGTCGTGACGACGGAAGTCGATCACGCGGTAGGCGCGCTTGTGGCCACCGCCCTGGTGGCGAACGGTCACACGACCGGCGTTGTTACGGCCGCCCTTGCTGTGCAGCGGGCGGACCAGCGACTTCTCCGGCGTGGACCGCGTGATCTCGACAAAGTCGGCGACGCTGGAGCCACGACGGCCCGGGGTCGTCGGCTTGTACTTGCGGATACCCATTTCTCAGTCCTCGTCCGATTCCGGACGACTCGGACTCCGTTAGGAGACCGGGCCGCCGAAGATGTCGATACGGTCGCCCTCGGCGAGGGTCACGATGGCGCGCTTGGTGTTGGCGCGCTTGCCGTAACCGGTCTTGGTGCGCTTGCGCTTACCCTGCCGGTTGATCGTGTTGACCCCGGTGACCTTGACCGAGAAGACCGCCTCGACGGCCTGCTTGATCTGGGTCTTGTTCGCGCCGGGCGCGACGATGAACGTGTACTTGTTCTCGTCCAGCAGCGCGTAGCTCTTCTCGGAAACCACCGGCTTGACGAGAACGTCGCGCGGGTCCGTGAAGGTCTTGCTGGTGACGACGGCCTCAGTCATCAGGCGTCGCTCCCTTCGGTCTCAACGGCCTTGGGGCCAGACACGAAGGACTCGAAGGCGGCCTTGGTGAAGACCACGTCGTCGGAGACGAGCACGTCGTACGTGTTCAGCTGGCCCGGCTCCAGGATGTGAACCTGGGGCAGGTTGCGGGCGGACAGCCACGCGGCCTCGTCGCTGCGCTCGGCGACCAGGAGCACGTTCTTGCGCTCGCTGACCTTGCCGAGGAGAGCCTTGGCGGCCTTGGTGGAAACCGCGCCCTCGACCACGCCGGAAACGACGTGGATGCGGGAGTGGCGGGCCCGGTCGGAGAGGGCACCGCGCAGGGCGGCGGCCTTCATCTTCTTCGGGGTCCGCTGGCTGTAGTCACGCGGCACGGGGCCGTGGACGACGCCACCGCCGGCGAACTGCGGCGCACGGGTCGAACCCTGACGCGCCCGGCCGGTGCCCTTCTGGCGGTACGGCTTCTTGCCGCCACCACGGACCTCGCCGCGAGTCTTGGTCTTGTGCGTGCCCTGACGGGCCGCGGCCAGCTGCGCGACAACGACCTGGTGGATCAGCGGAACGCTGACCTTGGCGTCGAAGATCTCCGCGGGGAGCTCGACGGACCCGGCCTTGTCGCCAGCAGGCGAAAGGATGTCAATGGTGCTCATCGGTTACCTCAGGCCCCCTTGGCCGCGGTACGGACCAGGACGAGGCCGCCGTTCGGACCAGGAACTGCGCCCTTGATGAGCAGCAGACCCTTCTCCGCGTCAACGGCGTGGACGGTCAGGTTCTGGGTGGTGACCCGCTCATTGCCCATACGGCCGGCCATCCGCATGCCCTTGAACACGCGGCCCGGGGTGGCGCAGCCACCGATGGAGCCCGGCTTGCGGTGCACGCGGTGGGCACCGTGCGAGGCCTTGCCGCCGTGGAAGCCGTGACGCTTCATGACACCGGCGAAGCCCTTGCCCTTGCTCTTGCCGGTCACGTCCACCTTGACGCCGGACTCGAAGGTCTCAGCGGTCAGCTCCTGGCCGAGGGTGTACTCACCGGCATCGGGAGTACGGACCTCGACGAGGTGACGACGGGGGGTGACGTCGGCCTTCGCGAAGTGGCCCTTGAGGGGCTTGTTCACCTTGCGCGGGTCGATCTCGCCGAAGGCGATCTGGACGGAGTCGTAGCCGTCCTGGTCATTGGTGCGCACCTGGGTAACGACGCAGGGGCCGGCCTTCACCACGGTCACCGGGACGACACGGTTGTTCTCGTCCCAGACCTGGGTCATGCCGAGCTTCTCGCCCAGGATGCCCTTGATCTGCTTAGCCATCTCTTCCGCGCCTCTCAGAGCTTGATCTCGATGTCAACGCCGGCCGGAAGGTCCAGGCGCATCAGCGAGTCAACGGTCTTGGGCGTCGGGTCGAGGATGTCGATCAGGCGCTTGTGCGTGCGCATCTCGAAGTGCTCGCGCGAGTCCTTGTACTTGTGCGGCGACTTGATGACGCAGTACACGTTCTTCTCAGTGGGCAGCGGCACCGGGCCCGCGACCGACGCACCAGTACGGGTCACCGTCTCGACGATCTTCTTCGCCGAAGAGTCGATGACCTCGTGGTCGTAGGCCTTGAGCCGAATGCGGATCTTCTGTCCCGCCATGGCTACTTCGTAGTCCTGTCTCTCGTAACGCTCTGGGACCCGGCAAGTTCGCGTTCTTCTCCGACCCACGCGGTCGGGCGTGTCGCACCCCTTCTCGTAAATCTCCGCACGCGGAGATCCTTCTAGAAGGAGAAGGCAGGGGAAGAACACCCACCGGGCGCCTGGCCGAGGCACCCCGCTGAGCTTCCCGGAAGATTCCCGTATTTCCGGCCCTGAGAAGGGACGACGAATACCTGGGACTCGCTTCCGGTCCTCCCGGCGGGAGGCGCGCAGCATCGGCACTCAACCGAGCAACCTGGACAGTGTGCCATACGCCCGGCGCCCAAAGCCAATCGGGGCCCAACTGTCAAGGAGCCCCGCCCGCCTGATGGCGGACGGGGCTCCTTGGGAGCTCCGGGGAGCTGTTACCGGATCAACCGGATCAACAATTACTTGTTGATCTTGGTGACCTGGCCGGCGCCGACGGTCCGGCCACCCTCACGGATGGCGAACTTCAGGCCCTCCTCCATGGCGACCGGCTGGATCAGCTCGACCGACATCTCGGTGTTGTCGCCCGGCATGACCATCTCGGTGCCCTCGGGGAGGGTCACGACGCCGGTCACGTCCGTGGTACGGAAGTAGAACTGCGGGCGGTAGTTGTTGAAGAACGGGGTGTGGCGGCCACCCTCGTCCTTCGACAGGATGTACGCCTGAGCCTCGAACGAGGTGTGCGGCGTGACCGAGCCCGGCTTGATGATGACCTGGCCGCGCTCGACGTCCTCGCGCTTGATGCCACGGAGGAGCAGACCGACGTTCTCACCGGCCTGGCCCTCGTCGAGCAGCTTGCGGAACATCTCGATGCCGGTGACCGTGGTGGTGGTCTTCTCGGTCTTGATGCCGATGATGTCCACGGTCTCGTTGACCTTGAGGACACCGCGCTCGATACGGCCGGTGACGACGGTGCCACGACCGGTGATCGTGAAGACGTCCTCGATCGGCATCAGGAACGGCTTGTCGACGTCGCGCTCGGGCTGCGGGATCGACTCGTCGACGGCGGCCATCAGGTTCAGGACCGACTGGCCCCACTCCTTGTCGCCCTCGAGCGCCTTCAGAGCGGAGACCTTGACGACCGGAACGTCGTCGCCCGGGAACTCGTACTCGGAGAGGAGCTCACGGACCTCGAGCTCGACGAGCTCCAGGATCTCCTCGTCGTCCACCATGTCGGCCTTGTTCAGGGCGACAACGATGTAGGGCACGCCGACCTGGCGGGCCAGGAGCACGTGCTCCTTGGTCTGCGGCATCGGACCGTCGGTCGCGGCGACCACCAGGATCGCGCCGTCCATCTGGGCGGCACCGGTGATCATGTTCTTGATGTAGTCCGCGTGACCGGGGCAGTCGACGTGCGCGTAGTGACGCGACTCGGTCTGGTACTCGACGTGCGCGATGGAGATGGTGATACCGCGCTGGCGCTCCTCAGGAGCCTTGTCGATCTGGTCGAAGGCCGAGGCCTCGTTCAGGTCCGGGTACGCGTCGTGCAGCACCTTGGTAATGGCGGCCGTGAGGGTCGTCTTACCGTGGTCAATGTGACCGATGGTGCCGATGTTGACGTGCGGCTTAGTCCGCTCGAACTTCGCCTTCGCCACTGGGGTCCTCCTGTGGAGTGGTTCTGTACGCCTTACTCATCGGCGCCAGGTGATCTTTGCTGGGGTGCCGGCTGACGGGGCAATCCTCACGGATTGCGGGGATTACCCCGTCAGACGGTGTCAAGCCTAAAGCGTGTTCCGACTCTGCGGAGACGGAGCTACTCGCCCTTGGCCTTCGCGATGATCTCCTCGGCGACGTTCCGGGGAACCTCGGCGTAGGAGTCGAACTGCATCGAGTAGCTTGCGCGACCCGACGTCTTGCTGCGGAGGTCTCCGACGTAGCCGAACATCTCCGAGAGCGGAACCAGGCCCGTGACGAGCTTGGCGCCGGCGCGGTCCTCCATGGACTGGATCTGACCACGGCGAGAGTTGATGTCGCCGATCACATCGCCCATGTAGTCCTCGGGCGTGGTGACCTCGACCTTCATCATCGGCTCGAGCAGGGCCGGGGAGGCCTTGCGGGCGGCCTCCTTGAAGGCCATCGAACCGGCGATCTTGAACGCCATTTCCGACGAGTCGACCTCGTGGAAGGCACCGTCGAGGAGGGTGACCTTGACGCCCGTCAGCGGGTAGCCGGCGAGCACGCCGAACTCCATGGCCTCCTGGCAGCCCGCGTCCACGGACGGGATGTACTCCCGCGGGATACGGCCACCGGTGACCTTGTTCTCGAACTCGTACCCGTCGCCCTCAAGCGGCTCCAGCGCGATCTGCACCTTCGCGAACTGACCGGAACCACCGGTCTGCTTCTTGTGGGTGTAGTCCAGCCGCTCGACGGCCTTGCGCAGGGTCTCGCGGTAGGCGACCTGCGGCTTACCGACGTTCGCCTCGACCCGGAACTCACGCTTCATACGGTCGACCAGCACGTCGAGGTGCAGCTCGCCCATACCCGCGATGATGGTCTGGCCGGTCTCCTCGTCGGTGTGCACCTGGAACGAGGGGTCCTCTTCGGCGAGACGCTGGATGGCGACACCCAGCTTCTCCTGGTCGCCCTTGGACTTGGGCTCGATGGCGACCTGGATGACCGGGGCCGGGAACTCCATCGACTCCAGGATCACCGGCTTGGCGGCGTCGCAGAGGGTCTCACCGGTGGTGGTCTGCTTCAGACCCATGACGGCGACGATGTCACCGGCACCCACCGAGTCGATCTCCTCACGCTTGTTCGCGTGCATCCGGTAGATCTTGCCGATGCGCTCCTTCTTGCCCTTCACCGAGTTCTGCACCTGCGAGCCGGCCTCAAGGCGACCCGAGTAGACGCGGATGAAGGTGAGCTTGCCCAGGTGGGGGTCGCTCGCAATCTTGAACGCCAGGGCGGCAAGCGGCTCGTCGTCGGACGGCTTGCGCTTGACGACCTCCTCCGGGTCGTTGACCGCGTGGCCCTCGATGGCCTCGACGTCCAGCGGGGAGGGGAGGTAGCGCACGACCGCGTCGAGCAGGGGCTGCACGCCCTTGTTCTTGAACGCGGTACCGCAGAAGACCGGGGTGACCGTCGTGACCTCGGCGTTGCCGGAGGCGATGGTGATCCGACGGATCGCCGCGTAGAGCTGCTCCTCGGTGGGCTCCTGGCCCTCCAGGTAGAGCTCCATGATCTCTTCGTCGTTCTCGGCGACGACCTCAAGGAGCTTGCCGCGCCATTCGTCGGCAGCCTCGATGTGCGTGTCCGGGATGTCGACGACGTCGTACATCTCGCCCTTGGCGGCCTCGGCGGACCAGACCAGGGCCTTCATGCGGACGAGGTCGACGACGCCCTTGAAGTCCATCTCGGTGCCGATGGGCAGCTGCATCACGATCGGGGTCGCGCCCAGGCGATCCGTGATCATGTCGACGCAGCGGTGGAACTCGGCACCCGTGCGGTCGAGCTTGTTGACGAAGCAGATACGCGGAACGCCGTAGCGGTCCGCCTGACGCCAAACGGTCTCGGACTGGGGCTCGACACCGGCGACGCCGTCGAACACCGTCACCGCACCGTCGAGCACGCGCAGCGAACGCTCCACCTCGACGGTGAAGTCGACGTGACCCGGGGTGTCGATGATGTTGATGGTGTTGTCGACGTCGTCCAGCGGCCAGTGGCAGGTCGTCGCGGCAGACGTGATCGTGATGCCGCGCTCCTGCTCCTGCTCCATCCAGTCCATCGTGGCAGCGCCGTCGTGGACCTCACCGATCTTGTACGAAACACCGGTGTAGAACAGGATCCGCTCGGTGGTGGTCGTCTTGCCCGCGTCGATGTGGGCCATGATCCCAATGTTGCGGACCTTGGCCAGGTCAAGCGAAGTGGTGGCCATAGTGGCTCAATCTTCTCTCGGTCTCGATGTGGGTTGCGACTACCAGCGGTAGTGCGCGAAGGCCTTGTTGGACTCGGCCATCTTGTGCGTGTCCTCACGCTTCTTGACCGAAGCGCCGAGGCCGTTGGAGGCGTCGAGCAGTTCGTTCATGAGGCGCTCGGTCATGGTCTTCTCGCGGCGGGCGCGGGAGTAGCCCACGAGCCAGCGGAGCGAGAGCGTGGCCGCGCGGCCGGGCTTGACCTCGACCGGGACCTGGTAGGTCGCGCCACCGACGCGGCGGGACTTGACCTCAAGGGTCGGCTTGATGTTCTCAAGTGCGCGCTTGAGCGTGATGACCGGGTCGTTGCCGGTCTTCTCGCGCAGCCCCTCCATGGCGCCGTAAACGATGCGCTCAGCGGTGGAGCGCTTGCCGTTCAGCAGAACCTTGTTGATGAGGGAGGTCACCAGAGGAGAGCCGTAGACCGGGTCGATGATGACCGGGCGCTTCGGGGCGGGGCCCTTACGAGGCATTCTTACTTCTCCTTCTTGGCGCCGTAGCGGCTGCGAGCCTGCTTGCGGTTCTTGACGCCCTGCGTGTCGAGGGAGCCGCGGATGATCTTGTACCGAACACCCGGCAGGTCCTTCACACGGCCGCCACGCACGAGCACGATCGAGTGCTCCTGGAGGTTGTGGCCCTCACCCGGAATGTAAGCGGTGACCTCGATCCCGCTGGTCAGACGCACACGCGCGACCTTACGCAGGGCCGAGTTCGGCTTCTTCGGGGTGGTGGTGAAAACACGCGTGCAGACGCCACGGCGCTGGGGGGAACCCTCAAGCGCGGGCGTCTTGTTCTTCTCGACCTTGTCCTGCCGGCCCTTGCGGACCAGCTGCTGGATCGTAGGCACCGTTTCTCCGGTTTCTGTGTGCCAGTCTCGGTAAAGCTAACCTGGAACAACCCCCGACCCACGCGGTCGGGTGTGTCGAATACTGCAGTCCGATCCCCGCTGGAACGGGAAGGGCGGCAGATTGCGGTGTCAAAACCCGGCTTCCGCGCTGATGGCATCCCGGCCGAAGGCCGCTGGGCCTGACGGCCCGGGAGCGACCCCAGGGAGATTGCGCGCACGGCAGCCCAGGGACACCCCAGGCACAAGGTCAGAGCGTACCTACCGCATTGGCTGCGGTCAAAACAAATGCACACGCGAAGGACACGCCGGACTCGTCACGGCGTTGCGGCCACCGTAGTGCGAACCGCGGCCCTACGGAAGAAGGCGCAACGCCCCGCAACACGGTCAGAGATTGACCGCCGCTACGAGGATCCACACCAGGAAGACCAGCGCCCAGCCCCCGATCGCCAGCCAGCCCAGGATCAGCCCGGCGATGGCCTGGCCGTCCCCGCGCTCCCCGGTGCGGCGGATCTCGGCCCGCGCCTTGTGGCCCAGGATGACGGCCGGGATCGCGGTCAGCCCCCACGTCACCGGCGTCATGATCCCGCAGACCAGCGCGCCGGTCGCCGAGCCGTTCGTCGTCACCGGCGCCGGCATCTGCATCGGCATGAACGTCGCCGGCACCACCGGTCGCTGCGGCATGAACTGCGCCTGCGGTACCGGCCCCATCGGGAGGTCCGCGACCAGCATCTGAAGCTCGGCGTGGGTCTGCGCCTTGTAGGCCCGGCCGAGCCGCTGCTCGTACTCCGGCTGCTGCAACCGCCCCTCGGCGAACCCCGCCTTGAGCACATCGACCGCCCGTTCACGATCGGCGTGCGAGGCACGCATGGCAGGCACCTGGTGCGACGGCTGAACGTGCTGCCCACCCTGCCACGGCTGGAATGCCACTTCGCGAACCTCCCCCCGCTCGACAGTTCTGCCCATCTTCTCATCACAGACGCAGAGATGGGAGAACAAGTTCCCCCGGACGGCACTCAAGCCGCAGGGCGGCCACCCCGTAAAGGGTGACCGCCCTGTCGCTGCCGTTCCCGCCGGTCGAGCCGGCGGGTCGGGACTTACTGGTTGTACGGACCGTAGTCGTAGTCCTCCAGCGGGACCGCCTGGCCGGAGCCGGTGCCGAAGGGCGAGTAGTCGATGTCGTCGTAACCGACGGCCGAGTACATCGCGGCCTTGGCCTCCTCGGTGGGCTCGACCCGGATGTTGCGGTAGCGGGACAGGCCCGTACCGGCCGGGATGAGCTTACCGATGATGACGTTCTCCTTGAGGCCGATCAGGGAGTCCGACTTGGCGTTGATCGCCGCGTCGGTCAGGACCCTGGTCGTCTCCTGGAAGGACGCCGCCGACAGCCAGGACTCGGTGGCCAGCGAAGCCTTGGTGATACCCATCAGCTGCGGACGGCCGGAGGCCGGGTGGCCGCCTTCCGCCACGACACGACGGTTCTCGCTCTCGAACTTCGTGCGCTCCACGAGCTCGCCCGGCAGCAGCTCCGCGTCGCCGGACTCGATGATCGTCACACGGCGCAGCATCTGCCGGATGATGATCTCGATGTGCTTGTCGTGGATCGCCACGCCCTGGCTGTTGTAGACCTTCTGGACCTCGCCGACCAGGTGGACCTGGACGGCGCGCTGGCCGAGGATCCGCAGCACGTCGTGCGGGTTGATCGCACCCACGGTCAGCGGCTGGCCGACCTGGACGTGATCGCCCTCGCCCACCAGGAGACGGGCGCGCTTGGAGACGCCGTAAGCCATCTCGTCGCTGCCGTCGTCCGGGGTGACGATGACCTTCTTGGTCTTCTCGGTCTCCTCGATCCGGACGCGGCCGGCCGCCTCCGAGATCGGGGCGACACCCTTGGGCGTACGGGCCTCGAAGAGCTCGACGACACGCGGCAGACCCAGGGTGATGTCGTCACCGGCCACACCACCGGTGTGGAAGGTACGCATCGTCAGCTGGGTACCGGGCTCACCGATGGACTGGGCGGCGATGATGCCGACCGCCTCACCGATGTCGACCAGCTTGCCGGTGGCCAGCGAGCGGCCGTAGCAGAAGGCACAGGTGCCGACCGCGGACTCACAGGTCAGGACCGAGCGGGTCTTGACCTCCTCGACGCCGGCGTTGACCAGTGCGTCGATGAGCACGTCACCGAGGTCGACGTTCGCCGGGGCGACGACCTTGCCGTCGACGACGACGTCCTCGGCCAGCATGCGGGCGTAGACGCTGGACTCGACGTCGTCCGTCTTGCGCAGGACGCCGTCCGCACCCTTCGTCGCGATCCGCAGCTTGAGGCCGCGCTCGGTGCCGCAGTCCTCCTCGCGAATGATGACGTCCTGGGAGACGTCGACCAGACGACGGGTGAGGTAACCGGAGTCGGCGGTACGGAGGGCGGTGTCCGCCAGACCCTTACGGGCACCGTGGGTGGAGATGAAGTACTCCAGCACGGACAGACCCTCGCGGAACGACGCCTTGATCGGACGCGGGATGGTCTCGTTCTTCGCGTTCGACACCAGACCACGCATACCGGCGATCTGCCGCATCTGCATCATGTTTCCTCGGGCACCCGAGTCAACCATCATGAAGATGGGGTTGGTCTTGGGGAAGTTCTCGTTCATCGCCTCGGCGACCTCGTTGGTCGCCTTGGTCCAGATGTTGATCAGTTCCTGAGTGCGCTCGTCCTTGGTGATCAGACCGCGCTCGTACTGCTTCTGGACCTTCTCGTCCTGGGCCTCGTAGCCCGCGACGATGGCCTTCTTGGCCTCCGGAACGACGATGTCCGAGACGGCGACGGTGACGCCGGAACGGGTCGCCCAGTGGAAGCCGGACGCCTTCAGGTTGTCGAGCGTCGCCGCCACGATGACCTTCGGGTAGCGCTCGGCCAGGTCGTTGACGATCGCGGAGAGCTGCTTCTTGCCCACCGAGTAGTCGACGAACGGGTAGTCCTCGGGCAGCAGCTCGTTGAAGAGCGCACGGCCCAGCGTCGTCCGCAGACGGAAGCTGTCACCCTGCTGCCACTCGGGCTCACCCTCCTCCGGCACCGGCGGGGTCCAGCCGCGGGGCGGAACCGTACCGATCGGGAAGCGGATGTCGACCTTCGCCTGGAGCGAGAGCTCACGGGCGTCGAAGGCCATGATCGCCTCGGAGACCGAGGAGAACGAGCGGCCCTCGCCCTTGACCTCGCGCTCCTCTTCGTCCGTGGTGAGGAAGAAGAGGCCGAGCACCATGTCCTGGGTCGGCATGGTGACCGGACGGCCGTCGGCCGGCTTGAGGATGTTGTTCGAGGACAGCATCAGGATGCGGGCCTCGGCCTGCGCCTCCGCGGACAGCGGGAGGTGGACGGCCATCTGGTCACCGTCGAAGTCCGCGTTGAACGCGGTGCAGACGAGCGGGTGGATCTGAATGGCCTTGCCCTCGACCAGCTGCGGCTCGAAGGCCTGGATGCCGAGGCGGTGCAGGGTGGGCGCACGGTTCAGCAGAACCGGGTGCTCGGCGATGACCTCTTCGAGGACGTCGTACACGACCGTGCGGCCGCGCTCCACCATGCGCTTGGCGCTCTTGATGTTCTGCGCGTGGTTCAGGTCCACCAGGCGCTTCATCACGAACGGCTTGAAGAGCTCCAGCGCCATGGCCTTGGGCAGACCGCACTGGTGCAGCTTGAGCTGCGGGCCGACGACGATGACGGAACGCGCCGAGTAGTCGACTCGCTTACCGAGCAGGTTCTGACGGAAGCGACCCTGCTTGCCCTTGAGCATGTCGGACAGCGACTTCAGCGGACGGTTGCCGGGGCCCGTGACCGGGCGACCACGACGGCCGTTGTCGAAGAGCGCGTCGACGGCCTCCTGGAGCATGCGCTTCTCGTTGTTCACGATGATCTCGGGCGCACCGAGGTCGAGAAGGCGCTTCAGGCGGTTGTTGCGGTTGATCACACGGCGGTACAGGTCGTTCAGGTCGGAGGTCGCGAAGCGGCCACCGTCCAGCTGCACCATCGGACGCAGGTCCGGCGGGATCACCGGGATGCAGTCCAGCACCATGCCCTTGGGGCTGTTGCGGGTCTGCAGGAAGGCGGAGACGACCTTGAGGCGCTTGAGCGCACGGGTCTTCTTCTGGCCCTTGCCGGTACGGATGATCTCGCGGAGGCGCTCGGCCTCCTCCTCAAGGTCGAAGGTCTCCAGTCGCTTCTGAAGAGCAGCGGCACCCATGGAACCGTCGAAGTACGTGCCGAAGCGGTCACGCAGCTCGCGGTAGAGCAGCTCGTCGCCCTCCAGGTCCTGGACCTTGAGGTTCTTGAAGCGGTTCCAGACCTCGTCGAGACGGTCGATCTCGCGCTGCGCACGGTCGCGCAGCTGCTTCATCTCGCGCTCGGCGCCCTCGCGCACCTTGCGGCGCACGTCCGCCTTGGCGCCCTCGGCCTCCAGCTCGGCCAGGTCGGTCTCGAGCTTCTTGGCACGGGCCTCCAGGTCGGAGTCGCGGCGCTGCTCGATCTGCTGACGCTCGACGGAGACGTGGGCCTCCAGCGAGGGCAGATCGCGGGTGCGGCGCTCCTCGTCCACGTACGTGATCATGTACGCGGCGAAGTAGATGACCTTCTCCAGGTCCTTCGGCGCCAGGTCCAGCAGGTAGCCCAGCCGGCTCGGCACACCCTTGAAGTACCAGATGTGGGTGACGGGAGCGGCCAGCTCAATGTGGCCCATCCGCTCACGACGCACCTTGGCGCGAGTGACCTCGACGCCGCAGCGCTCGCAGATGATGCCCTTGAAGCGGACGCGCTTGTACTTACCGCAGTAGCACTCCCAGTCCCGGGTGGGACCGAAGATCTTCTCGCAGAAGAGTCCGTCCTTTTCGGGCTTGAGGGTGCGGTAGTTGATGGTCTCCGGCTTCTTGACCTCACCGTGGGACCACTGACGGATGTCGTCAGCGGTGGCAAGGCCGATCCGCAGCTCGTCGAAGAAGTTGACGTCGAGCACTATGCGTCAATCCCTCTCAGGGTCGTGTCTCTATGGTCTGTCGGGGTCCGGGGCGGGGCCGGGGCCTGTCGTGACGAGCAGGTCCCGGCCAGACCCGTCAGACCTCTTCGACGCTGCTCGGCTCGCGCCGGGACAGGTCGATGCCGAGCTCCTCCGCAGCGCGGAAGACGTCCTCGTCGGTGTCGCGCATCTCGATGGACATGCCGTCCGAGGACAGCACCTCCACGTTGAGGCACAGGGACTGCATCTCCTTGATGAGCACCTTGAAGGACTCGGGGATGCCGGGCTCGGGGATGTTCTCGCCCTTGACGATGGCCTCGTAGACCTTCACGCGGCCGGTGACGTCGTCGGACTTGATCGTCAGCAGCTCCTGGAGGGCGTATGCGGCGCCGTAAGCCTCCAGCGCCCACACCTCCATCTCACCGAACCGCTGACCACCGAACTGAGCCTTACCACCCAGCGGCTGCTGGGTGATCATCGAGTACGGACCGGTCGAACGGGCGTGCAGCTTGTCGTCGACCAGGTGGTGCAGCTTGAGGATGTACATGTACCCGACCGAGATCGGGTCCGGGAACGGCTCACCGGAGCGGCCGTCGAAGAGCTGGGCCTTGCCCGAGCCCTTGACCATCCGCTCGCCGTCGCGGTTGGGGAGCGTCGAGTCGAACAGACCCGCCAGCTCGTCCTCGCGCGCGCCGTCGAAGACCGGGGTCGCGACGTTGGTACGCGGCGCGACGTCGTCGGCGCCGATCGCCTGCAGACGCTGCTGCCAGTCCTCGGAGCCCTCGACCTTCCAGCCCTGGCTGGCCAGCCAGCCGAGGTGGATCTCCAGGACCTGTCCCGGGTTCATTCGGGACGGGACACCCAGCGGGTTGAGGATGATGTCGACCGGGGTGCCGTCCTCCAGGAACGGCATGTCCTCGACCGGCAGGATCTTCGAGATGACGCCCTTGTTGCCGTGACGGCCGGCGAGCTTGTCACCGTCGGTGATCTTGCGCTTCTGGGCGACGTAGACGCGGACCAGCTGGTTCACGCCCGGGGGCAGCTCGTCGCCCTCTTCGCGGTCGAAGACGCGGACGCCGATGACCTTGCCGATCTCACCGTGCGGCACCTTCAGCGAGGTGTCGCGGACCTCGCGCGCCTTCTCGCCGAAGATCGCGCGGAGCAGGCGCTCCTCGGGGGTCAGCTCGGTCTCACCCTTGGGCGTGACCTTGCCGACGAGGATGTCGCCGGCGACGACCTCGGCACCGATGCGGATGATGCCGCGCTCGTCGAGGTCGGAGAGGACCTCCTCGGAGACGTTCGGGATGTCCCGGGTGATCTCCTCGGGGCCGAGCTTGGTGTCACGGGCGTCGACCTCGTGCTCCTCGATGTGGATCGAGGAGAGGACGTCGTCCTGCACGAGGCGCTGCGACAGGATGATCGCGTCCTCGTAGTTGTGGCCCTCCCACGGCATGAACGCGACGAGCAGGTTCTTGCCGAGGGCCATCTCGCCCTCTTCGGTGGACGGACCGTCGGCGAGGACCTGGCCCTCGATGACCCGCGCGCCCTCGTCCACGACGACCTTCTGGTTGAAGGAGGTGCCCTGGTTGGAGCGGGTGAACTTGGCGACGCGGTACGTGGTGTACGTGCCGTCGTCGTTGGCGACGGTGATGTAGTCCGCGGAGACCTCCTGGACCACACCGTCCTTCTCCGCCTTGATGACGTCGCCGGCGTCGACCGCGCAGCGGTACTCCATACCCGTACCGACCAGCGGCGACTCCGCCTTGATCAGCGGAACGGCCTGGCGCATCATGTTCGATCCCATGAGCGCGCGGTTGGCGTCGTCGTGCTCGAGGAACGGGATCATGGCGGTCGCGGCCGACACCATCTGGCGCGGCGAGACGTCCATGAAGTCCACCTCGTCGGCGGGGACGAGGTCGACCTCGCCACCACGGCGGCGGACCAGCACACGCGCCTCGGCGAACCGCATGTCGTCGGTCAGCTTGGCGTTGGCCTGTGCGATCAGGAAGCGGTCCTCCTCATCTGCGGTGAGGTAGTCCACCTCCTCGGTGACCTGACCGTCGACGACCTTGCGGTACGGGGTCTCGATGAAGCCGAAGACGTTCACGCGACCGTAGGACGCGAGCGAGCCGATCAGACCGATGTTCGGGCCTTCAGGGGTCTCGATCGGGCACATACGGCCGTAGTGCGACGGGTGCACGTCACGGACGTCCAGGCCGGCCCGCTCACGGGAGAGACCACCCGGGCCCAGCGCCGACAGACGGCGCTTGTGGGTCAGACCCGACAGCGGGTTGGTCTGGTCCATGAACTGGGACAGCTGGCTGGTGCCGAAGAACTCCTTGATGGAGGCGACGACCGGCCGGATGTTGATCAGGGTCTGCGGCGTGATCGCCTCGACGTCCTGGGTGGTCATGCGCTCGCGCACGACGCGCTCCATACGCGCCAGACCCGTGCGGACCTGGTTCTGGATGAGCTCGCCGACGTTGCGCAGACGACGGTTGCCGAAGTGGTCGATGTCGTCGGTCTCGACGACGATCGAACGGCCGCTCTCACCCATCGTCTCGGTCTCGCCGGCGTGCAGCTTGACCAGGTACTTGATGGTGGCGATGACGTCGTCGGTGGTCAGCACACCGGCGTCGAGCGGCTCGTCGCCGCCGAGCTTCTTGTTGACCTTGTAGCGGCCGACCTTGGCGAGGTCGTAGCGCTTGGGGTTGAAGTAGAGGTTCTCCAGCAGCGTCTGCGCGGCCTCGCGGGTCGGCGGCTCGCCCGGGCGCAGCTTGCGGTAGATGTCGAGCAGCGCGTCGTCCTGGCCCTGGGTGTGGTCCTTCTCCAGGGTGGCGCGCATGGACTCGTACTCGCCGAACTCCTCGAGGATCTGCTCGGTGGTCCACCCGAGCGCCTTGAGCAGGACGGTCACGGACTGCTTGCGCTTGCGGTCGATGCGCACACCGACCATGTCACGCTTGTCGATCTCCATCTCCAGCCAGGCACCCCGGGACGGGATGATCTTGGCGGAGAAGATGTCCTTGTCGGACGTCTTGTCGATGGAGCTGTCGAAGTAGACACCCGGCGAGCGGACCAGCTGCGACACCACGACACGCTCGGTGCCGTTGATGACGAAGGTTCCCTTGTTGGTCATGAGCGGGAAGTCGCCCATGAAGACCGTCTGGGACTTGATCTCACCGGTCTCGTTGTTGGTGAACTCCGCCGTGACGAAGAGCGGGGCGGCGTACGTGAAGTCGCGCTCCTTGCACTCGTCGATGGAGTTCTTCGGGGGCTCGAAGCGGTGGTCGCGGAACGTCAGCGACATCGACCCGGAGAAGTCCTCGATCGGGGAGATCTCTTCGAAGATCTCTTCGAGACCGGACTTGGTGGGGACTTCCTGCCCACTCTCCAGCGCAGCCTCGACGCGACCCTTCCATGCAGCATTGCCGAGCAGCCAGTCGAAGCTTTCGGTCTGCAGCGCAAGGAGGTTCGGAACCCCGAGGGGCTCCTTGATCTTCGCAAAAGAGATGCGCAGCGGGGCGGTGCTGTCGCCGTTGTTCGTATTGGCAGTCGAGGCGTTGCGCGAGGCGGCCAAGAGGGGGTCCTTCCGAGGGCTCGGACTCACTACGCGCGTACCGGTCCCGAATCGAGCAGACTGAGGGAAAGCCCAGGTCAGGGCCGATCATCCAGCTTTGCTCGGGCTCGGATATGCCCCTGGTGACGGGCAGGGAGCAGCTAACAGGCAGCGCAAAGGGTCAGTGTAGCCACAAGGCCCACTGATGTCCAGGGCGAGTTTCCGGAGACCGGTTCAACACCGTGATACCGATCTTCTCCCTCCGGGAAGTCGCGTCCTCCGCGACGGAGGATCCCCTCGTTTGTTCTTCTCAATGCCCTGCGCCTGCCGAAAGCCCTGCGCCAGTGGCGCACACCGATGCTTCCCTCTTCGTCGGCGATCCATGCCTCGAACCCTGGATCGCTTCTGCGTCGCGTCCCGAGAATTGCGCGCCGCGTCCGGTTCGTCAAGGCCCCCCACCACTGGGAGATCGTCACATGTGGGCACGTCCGGGCAACGAAGATCACCATACTCGCACTCCGGCCCGAGGCAACGCAGCCGTGGCGAGCACGCCGAAGGGCGACCACCCGCATGGGTGATCGCCCTTGGCTTGGTGTCCGTTACACCTCAGGTGCTCAGGATGTGAGTCAGAGACTCAATGGGGTCACTTGACCTCGACGGAGGCGCCGGCGCCCTTGAGGGCCTCGGCGGCCTTCTCGGCGGCGTCCTTGGCGACCTTCTCGAGGACCGGCTTCGGGGTGCCGTCCACGAGGTCCTTGGCCTCCTTCAGGCCCAGGGAGGTCAGCTCACGCACGACCTTGATGACCTGGATCTTCTTGTCGCCGGCACCGGTGAGGATGACGTCGAACTCGTCCTTCTCCTCCTCGACGGCGGCCGGGGCACCGGGGACACCGGCGGCGACGACGGCGGCCGGGGCGGCAGCGGTGACGTCGAACCGCTCCTCGAACGCCTTCACGAACTCGGAGAGCTCGATGAGGGTCATCTCGTCGAACTGCGCGAGCAGGTCTTCCTGGCTGAGCTTCGCCATGATGGGCGATCCTTCCACTAATTCGGCTGGTGCCGGATGTACATGTGAGGCGGGCGTACGTCGGGCCCGCTGTGGCGTCTCCGCCTAGGCGGACCTAGACGAGAGCCGCCAATGTGCGAGCCGAATTACTCGGCACCGCCCTGCTCGGCCTGCTTGGCACGAAGCGCCTCCGCGGTGCGGACGAACTTCGAGGGAAGCGCCTGGAAGAGCGCGGCAGCCTGGGACTGCTTGCCCTTCATGGCGCCCGCCAGCTTGGCGAGCAGAACCTCGCGGGACTCGAGGTCCGCAAGCTTCTTGATCTCGTCGGCGGACAGCGCCTTGCCTTCAAGGACACCGCCCTTGATGACGAGAGCCGGGTTTTCCTTGGCGAAGTCACGAAGACCCTTCGCCGCCTCGACCGGGTCACCGGTAACGAAGGCGACAGCCGTCGAGCCCTTGAGGTGCTCGTCCAGCTGAATCCCGGCCTCCTGGGCCGCGATCTTGGTCAGCGTGTTCTTCACCACACGGTACTGAGCGTTCTCGCCGAGAGAACGGCGCAGCTGCTTGAGCTGTGCCACAGTCAGTCCGGTGTAAGAGGTCACAACCGCTGCATTGGAGTCACGGAGCTTCTCAGTGATCTCTGCAACGGATGCGATCTTGTCGGACGTCGCCATGAGCCTCGGCCTCCTTCCGGGTGATGAGGACCGCGCAGAAGGGGCTGGGCAAAACAAACGCCCCGGCGCAGGCGCACGGGGCGACACTCGACCGGGCTCACACCCGGGAGTTCTTCCACATTCACCTGCGCAGGCCGTCCGCAGCTAGCGGATCCTTCGGCCACCACACGCCCGGGATCGGACGCGCAGAGACAACCAGCGGTCTTTGGCTTCCCGGATACGGTACGGGAGCGGCCCGCGTCAGGCAAATCGGCCGGGAGGGGCGCCGGCCGCGCCCCTCCCGGCCGCACCGCTCAGGCGCCGGGAGCCGTCATGACATCGCTCGCCGGCGGCGGCGTCACGGTCACCTTGGTGCCGTAGTGCGAGTAGAAGACCGTCGAGTCCGTCGCCTGCTTGCCGTCCATCTGCTCACGCTTCTTGACGAGCAGGTTGTCCGAGCTGACCCAGAGGTCGATGGTCTCCGTCGTCGCGCCGCTCTTCTTCAGCTGCTGCTCCAGCGCCTTCAGGTCGGACGCACTGACGCTCTTGGCCTGCATCTTGATCAGCTCGGCCACGTCGACCGTGCCGGTGTAGTGGGTGGCCTGGACGCCGCGGACGTCCTCCTTGCCCGCCTCCTTGACCTTGCCGGAGGCGATCAGCAGATCCACCGACTTACCGGGGTCGTTGTTCTGCATGGCGTCCTTCATCAGGGCGCCGGCCGGGCCCTGCTTCGCCAGCATTTCGTAGTCGTACTTGATCCAGTTCTTGCCGCCCATCGGCATGCCCATGTTCATGTACATCGCCTGCGGCGTGTAGAGCGCCTTCGTCGGCTTGCCGGAGCCCATGAGCTGGCCGCCGGTCGTGGTGATGTCGAGGGTCATGTTGATGCCGTTCGACCAGTCCATCGCGCCCTTCATGGTGCGCGTGGTCGGCCCGACCTTCTGGATGCCGTCGATCTCCGCGGACTTCTTGCTGTTCACCTGCTGCGAGGCCTGCTTCAGCGAGGCCAGCGCCGCGTCCAGCGGCGACTGGTTCGACTGCTTCGATCCCGCCCCGCCGCCGCTGCCCCCGGCGTTGTCGTCGCTCTTGCCGCCGTTACAGGCGCTGAGACCGCCGACCAGCATGACAACTCCCGCCGCTGCGGCGGCCATACGCGTGCTGCGCACTGAGGCTCCCCCTTTGGATCTCCTTTATGGACCTCGGGGCGACTCTAGACCAGAGCAGTGACACCCCATGCGTCAGGCCCCGTCCTCCACGGGGAGAACGGGGCCTGAGTACAGCTACGCGCTACGAGGCGTCGATCGGGACGATCAGACGGCCTCGTCCTCGGCGAGGAGGTTGCGGGTGCGGTTGGAGTCCACCGGGATACCGGGGCCCATCGTGGTGGTGAAGACGGCCTTCTTGATGTAACGGCCCTTGGCGGCGGACGGCTTGAGACGGTTGATCTCCTCCAGCGCCGCGGCGTAGTTCTCCACCAGCTTGGCGTCGTCGAAGGACACCTTGCCGATGATGAAGTGGAGGTTCGAGTGCTTGTCCACTCGGAACTCGATCTTGCCGCCCTTGATGTCGGTGACAGCCTTGGCGACGTCCGGGGTGACGGTGCCGGTCTTCGGGTTCGGCATCAGACCACGGGGACCGAGCACGCGGCCGAGGCGGCCGACCTTGCCCATGAGGTCCGGGGTGGCGACGACGGCGTCGAAGTCCAGACGGCCCTTGGAGACCTCGTCGATCAGTTCGTCCGAGCCGACGATGTCGGCGCCGGCGGCTTCCGCGGCCGCAGCACGGTCACCGGTCGCGAAGACCAGGACCCGGGCGGTCTTACCGGTGCCGTGCGGGAGGTTCACGGTGCCACGGACCATCTGGTCGGCCTTGCGCGGGTCGACACCCAGACGCATGGCGACCTCGACGGTCGCGTCGAACTTGGCGGACGAGGTCTCCTTGGCGAGACGGACGGCTTCGAGCGGGGCGTACAGACGCTCCCGGTCGATCTTCGCGTCCGCGTTGCGAAGAGTCTTGCTGCGCTTCACTTCTGCTCCTGATGCAGTGGGGTGGAGTCGTGGTGCGGACCAGCGCCTGGCCCTGCCACGGGGGTGCCGTTGAACGGGCTGGAGATCAGCCCTCGACCGTGATGCCCATGGAACGGGCGGTGCCGGCGATGATCTTCTCGGCGGCGTCCAGGTCGTTGGCGTTCAGGTCGGGCATCTTGGTGGTGGCGATGTCACGGACCTGGTCGCGCGTGATCTTGGCGACCTTGGTCTTGTGCGGCTCGCCGGAGCCCTTCTCCACGCCCGCGGCCTTCAGGATGAGCTTCGCGGCCGGCGGGGTCTTGGTGACGAAGGTGAAGGAACGGTCCTCGTAGACCGTGATCTCCACCGGCACGACCATGCCACGCTGCGACTCGGTCGCGGCGTTGTAGGCCTTGCAGAACTCCATGATGTTGACGCCGTGCTGACCCAGCGCGGGGCCGACCGGCGGGGCCGGGTTCGCGGCGCCGGCCTGGATCTGGAGCTTGATAAGCCCCGTGACCTTCTTCTTCTTGGGAGGCATGCTCTCTCCGGGTCCTAGTGAGAGGTGTTTCGCCGTTCCATCCGGTCATCCGGATGGAGGCATACCGCACAACGATAACGGGTATGGTCGCGCGGCCAAAAACCGACAGGTCAGACAGGCCCTGGAGCCCGTCTGACCTGGTCGGTGGCTGATTGTCCGGACGGGCCGCGGCCCTACCGGATCACGTCTGCTCGATCAGTTCTTCTGGATCTGGTCGAAGGAGAGCTCCACCGGGGTCTCCCGGCCGAAGATCTCCACCAGGCCCTTGACCTTCTTCGAGTCGGCGTTGATCTCGTTGATCGTCGCCTGGAGCGTCGCGAACGGGCCGTCGGTGACGGTGACCGAGTCGCCCACCTCGAAGTCCAGCACCTGGACCTCGACCTTGCGGGACGGCGCCGGCCTGCCCTCGGCCGCGGCGGCCTCCTTGGCGGCCTTCTCCTCGGCCTCCGGGGCGAGCATCTTGACGATTTCGTCCAGCGTCAGCGGGTAGGGGTCGTAGGCGTTGCCGACGAAGCCGGTGACGCCCGGCGTGTTGCGGACGACGCCCCAGGACTCGTTCGTCAGGTCCATGCGCACGAGCACGTAGCCCGGGAGCTTGTTCTGGCGGACGGTCCGGCGGTCGCCGTTCTTGATCTGGACGACCTCTTCCTGCGGCACCTCGGCCTGGAAGATGTAGTCCTCGACGTTCAGCGAGACGGCGCGCTGCTCAAGGTTGGTCTTCACGCGGTTCTCGTAGCCCGCGTAGGTGTGGATGACGTACCACTCACCGGGGAGGCCACGCAGCTCGTCGCGGAGGGCGGCCACCGGGTCGACCGGCTCCAGCTCCTCGGCGGCCTCGTCCTCGGCGGCCTCGGCGAGGGTCTCGTCCTCGTCCTCGTCCTCGTCCTCGACGTGCTCGACGTCCTCGTCCTCGACGTGCGCCGCGGCCTCCTCCGCGGGCTCGCCCGCTTCGGCGTCCTCGGCTTCGAGCTCATCGATGACGTCGGCGCCCTCGACGATCTCGCGCGCGGTGTCGTCGCCCTCGACCTCGGCCGAGGCAGCCGCGTCGGCCGCTGCCGTCTCGGCGGAGTCGGCGGCGTCGTTCAGGTTCGGGTCAGACACGGTGGCTGCTTCTTCCTGGCTTCAAGGGGTTGAACATGCGAAATGGGCGCCCGCGCAGGCGCCCTCCGCGGGATCAGCCGAAGACGTACCCGACGACTCGGTTGATTCCCAAGTCAATCACGGTTACGAGACCGATGATGATGACAACGAAGACGATCACCACACTGGTGTACGTCGACAGCTGGCTACGCGTGGGCCAGACGACCTTGCGGAGCTCCGCGATGACCTGGCGGTAGAAGAGCGCGAGACGCGCGAAGGGGCCCTTCTTGCCGCGCTTGCCGCCGCGACGGGGCTTCTTCTGGGACTCAGCGGCCTCGTCCTCGGAGCGACCGCGCTCAGGCATGTCGATGGAGCCCAGGGCGTCCGTCACTCGTCCTCACCTGAATCCGGGTCGTGGCCGTGCCGCGCCCGGTGGAGCCGCACGGCGGTGCATACGTACGCGTGCACGCACTGCGGTGAGAGTGCGTGTAGCAGGGCCGGAGGGACTTGAACCCCCAACCGCTGGTTTTGGAGACCAGTGCTCTACCAATTGAGCTACGACCCTTTGTGGTTCCCCAACCTACCGCATGCGGCCGACTGCACTATGTGCGTGCGCCGCGGCGACCCGTTAGGAGCCAACGGTCAGCGAGTGTACGTGTTTCCGGGCCGGGCGTCGAACACGATCCTCCCGGGTGGTGCCCACAAACCCGTGTGTCGGGCCTGACGGGGGTCTGCAACGATGCCTCTATGAGCGCTGCAACCCCTTCCGAACCGTCCCCCACCGACCGCCGGGTCTCGGCCCGCATCGGTTCGATCTCCGAGTCCGCGACCCTCGCCGTCGACGCCAAGGCGAAGGCACTGAAGGCCGCCGGACGCCCGGTGATCGGCTTCGGCGCCGGCGAGCCCGACTTCCCCACGCCCGACTACATCGTCGAGGCCGCCATCGAGGCCTGCCGCAACCCGAAGTACCACCGCTACACCCCGGCCGGCGGCCTGCCCGAGCTGAAGTCCGCGATCGCCGCGAAGACGCTGCGCGACTCCGGCTACGAGATCGAGGCCGCGAACGTCCTGGTGACGAACGGCGGCAAGCAGGCCATCTACGAGGCGTTCGCCGCCATCCTGGACCCGGGTGACGAGGTCATCGTCCCGGCGCCCTACTGGACCACCTACCCGGAGTCGATCCGGCTCGCGGGCGGTGTGCCGGTCGACGTGGTCGCCGACGAGACCACCGGCTACCGGGTGACCGTCGAGCAGCTGGAGGCGGCCCGCACGGAGCGCACCAAGGTGCTGCTCTTCGTCTCGCCGTCCAACCCGACCGGTGCGGTCTACACCCGTGACCAGGTCGAGGCGGTCGGCCGCTGGGCCGCCGAGCACGGCCTGTGGGTGCTGACCGACGAGATCTACGAGCACCTGGTCTACGGCGACGCCGAGTTCTCCTCGCTGCCGGTGGTCGTGCCCGAGCTGCGCGAGAAGTGCATCATCGTCAACGGCGTGGCGAAGACGTACGCGATGACCGGCTGGCGGGTGGGCTGGGCGATCGGCCCCAAGGACGTCATCAAGGCCGCCACGAACCTCCAGTCGCACGCCACCTCGAACGTCTCCAACGTCGCGCAGGCCGCGGCCATCGCGGCGGTCTCCGGCGACCTCACGGCCGTCGAGGAGATGAAGGTCGCCTTCGACCGGCGCCGCAAGACGATCGTGCGGATGCTCAACGAGATCGACGGCGTGCTCTGCCCGGAGCCGGAGGGCGCGTTCTACGCGTACCCGTCGGTGAAGGAGCTCCTGGGCAAGGAGCTCCGTGGCAAGCGCCCGCAGACCAGCGTCGAGCTGGCCGAGCTGATCCTGGAGGAGGCGGAGGTCGCCGTCGTCCCGGGCGAGGCCTTCGGCACCCCCGGCTACCTGCGGCTTTCGTACGCGCTGGGCGACGAGGACCTGATCGAGGGCGTGTCCCGGATCCAGAAGCTGCTGGCCGAGGCCAAATGAGCCGAGCGGGCGGTTGCGGATTTCCGTAGGTGCCCGGAGCGGGCGGTCGGACCTCGGTCCGGCCGCCCGCTCACTCGTTCTTCCGGACACCCCTTCGGGAAAGGCTCTACCGGCCCACCGCCCCCATACGGCAAGATCTCCAGATGGAGAGCACTCGTGCCCGCAGCGGAGCCGCCATGCGAGACCTGCGCCTACTGCCGAAGGCCCATCTGCACCTGCACTTCACCGGTTCGATGCGGTCCGCGACCCTGCTGGACCTCGCCGACAAGTACGGCGTCCATCTGCCGGAGGCGCTGAGCAGCGGGAAACCGCCCAGGCTGCGGGCCACCGACGAGCGCGGCTGGTTCCGCTTCCAGCGGCTGTACGACATCGCGCGGTCGTGTCTGCGCGCGCCCGAGGACATCCAGCGGCTGGTGCACGAGGCCGCCGAGGAGGACGTCCGCGACGGGTCGCGGTGGCTGGAGATCCAGGTCGACCCGACCTCGTACGCGCCGCGGCTGGGCGGGCTGATCCCGGCGCTGGAGATCATCCTGGACGCGGTGCAGCGCGCCTCCCGGGACACCGGCCTCGGCATGCGCGTCCTGGTCGCGGCGAACCGCATGAAGCACCCGCTGGACGCCCGTACGCTGGCGCGGCTCGCGGTGCGCTACGCCGACCGGGGCGTGGTCGGCTTCGGGCTCTCCAACGACGAACGACGGGGTTTCGCCCGGGACTTCGACCGGGCCTTCGCCATCGCCCGGGAGGGCGGGCTGCTGGCCGCGCCGCACGGCGGTGAGCTGGCCGGGCCGGCCAGCGTCCGGGACTGCCTGGACGACCTCCACGCGGGGCGGGTCGGCCACGGCGTACGGGCCGCGGAGGATCCCGTGCTGCTGCGCCGGCTGGCCTCGCGCGGGGTGACCTGCGAGGTGTGCCCGACGTCGAACGTGGCGCTGGGGGTCTACGAGAAGCCCGAGGACGTGCCCCTGCGGACGCTCTTCGACGCCGGTGTGCCGATGGCGTTGGGCGCGGACGACCCGCTGCTGTTCGGCGCGCGGCTGGCCGCACAGTACGAGATCGCCCGGACCGTGCACGGCTTCACCGACACGGAACTGGCCGAATTGGCCCGCCAGTCGGTGCGCGGCTCGCGGGCCCCGCAGGACGAGCAGCAACGGCTGCTGGCCGAGATCGACGCCTGGCTGGCCTCCTGAGGGCCTGCGGGCCGTCTTCTAGAGGCTGACGCCGACCGTCACGGGTTCGTTGACGAGCGTGACGCCGAAGGCCGCGTGGACGCCGTCGCGGACCTCACGGGCCAGCGCCAGCAGGTCTTCGGTGGTGGCCTCGCCACGGTTGGTGAGCGCGAGGGTGTGCTTGGTGGAGATGCCGGCCGGGCCCGTGCCGTGGCCCTTGGCGAAGCCGGCCCGGTCGATGAGCCAGGCCGCGGAGGTCTTCACCAGGCCGTCGCCGGCCGGGAAGGCGGGCGGGGCGGCGTCGGCACCGAGGCGGTCCTGGACGCGCAGCAGGAGAGCGGCGTGCTCGGCCTCGGTGAGGATCGGGTTGGTGAAGAAGGAGCCGGCCGACCAGGTGTCGTGGTCCTTCGGGTCCAGCACCATGCCCTTTCCGGCGCGCAGCGCCAGGACTGTCTCCTGGGCCTGGGCCGCCGGGACCCGGTCGCCGACCTCGACGCCGAGGCTCCGGGCGGTCTCGGCGTACTTCAGGGGCGCGGAGAGGCCGCCGGCGTCCTCCAAGGCGAAGCGCACCCGGAGCACCACGAAGCGGTCGGGGTGCTGCTTGAAACGGCTGTGGCGGTAGGCGAAGCCGCACTCCTCGTTGGGGATCACGACGGTCTCGCCGGAGCGGCGGTCGTAGGCGACGACCTCGGTGATCGTGGCGGAGACGTCCTGGCCGTACGCGCCGACGTTCTGGATCGGCGTGGCGCCGGCCGAGCCGGGGATGCCGGCCAGGCACTCGATGCCGGCCAGTCCGGCCTCGACCGTGCGGGCGACCGCGTCGGACCAGTTCTCACCCGCGGCGAGCTCCAGGGACGTGCCGTCGAGCCGGAAGCCGCTGGTGGCGATGCGCAGGGCGGTGCCGTCGAAGCCCTTGTCGCCGATGACGAGGTTGCTGCCGCCGCCGATGATCAGCAGCGGGGTGCCGGCGTCGTCGGCCGCGCGGACGGTGGCGATCACCTCCTCGTCGGTGGTGGCCGTGACGAGGCGGTTCGCCGGGCCGCCGAGGCGGAAGGTGGTCAGCGGGGCGAGGGGGGCGTTGTCCTCTACGGTTGCCACAAGTCGTTCCTGCACGCGCCCAAGGGTACGGGTGCGGTCCGACAACCCCGGTCGGCCGCCCCCGTCGTCCTCCGGTTCAGGCCAGGCGGACCACTGCGCGGGCCATGCCCAGCACCTTCTGACCTGCGCTCTTCGCGGTGAGGTCGACCCGGACCGTGCGGGCGTCGTCATCGAGCTTGGCCGCGACCTGGGCGCTGACCTCGATCAGCGCGCCCTCGTCGTCGTTGGGGACGACGACGGGCTTGGTGAAGCGCACGCCGTACTCGGCGACCGCACCCGGGTCGCCGGTCCAGTCGGTGACCACCCGGATCGCCTCGGCCATGGTGAACATGCCGTGGGCGATGACGTCCGGCAGCCCGACCTCCTTGGCGAACTTCTCGTTCCAGTGGATGGGGTTGAAGTCGCCCGAGGCGCCTGCGTACTTGACGAGCGTGGCGCGGGTCACGGGAAAGGTCTGCGCCGGGAGTTCGGTGCCGGCCTCGACGTCGTCGTAGGAGATCTTGGCGGTCATCTCAGGCCTCCTTGGTGGCGCGCGCGACCAGCTTGGTGAAGGCGGTGACGACGTGTTCGCCGGCCTCGTCGTGCACCTCGCCACGGATGTCGATGATGTCGTTCCCGGCCAGCGACTTGATCGATTCGATGGTGGAGGTGACGGTCAGTCGGTCGCCGCTGCGCACCGGCCGGGTGTAGGCGAACTTCTGGTCGCCGTGCACCACCCGGCTGTAATCCAGACCCAGTTGAGGGTCCTGGACGACCTGTCCCGCGGCCTTGAAAGTGATCGCAAACACAAAAGTCGGCGGGGCGATCACATCGGGGTGACCAAGCGCCTTGGCTGCTTCGGCATCGGCGTAAGCGGGGTTGGCGTCACCGATCGACTCGGCGAATTCCCGGATCTTTTCCCGGCCGACCTCGTACGGATCGGTGGGCGGGTACGTGCGTCCGACAAAAGACTGGTCGAGCGCCATGGCTCGCAACCTCCGTGTACTGATGGTGATAACGCCGTGAGGCCGCCCCCATCACTGGGGGCGGCCTCACGGACTAGCCTGTGTTATCGCGTCTCGCGGTGCGCGGTGTGCGAGTTGCAGCGCGGGCAGTGCTTCTTCATCTCAAGACGGTCCGGGTCGTTACGCCGGTTCTTCTTGGTGATGTAATTCCGCTCCTTGCACTCCACGCAGGCCAGCGTGATCTTCGGGCGGACGTCGGTGGCAGCCACGTGAGTGCTCCTTGACGGACGGATGGACGGATGAACGCAGAAAAGAGTAGCCGATCGAAGGACCGACCCCACAATCGGCTACTGTCAGTAGCGGTGACCGGACTTGAACCGGTGACACAGCGATTATGAGCCGCTTGCTCTACCGACTGAGCTACACCGCTGCGATGCGAGTGGCCCCCGCCCGAAGGCGGGTACCTCACACATCAGAGCCCCAATACGGAATCGAACCGTAGACCTTCTCCTTACCATGGAGACGCTCTGCCGACTGAGCTATTGGGGCGAGCGATGAAGACATTACACGGCCGGCCGCCAAACGTGAAATCCGTATCCCCGCCGCGCCCCAACGGCCCCGTGCACCACGCCGGTACGACTATTTCGCGCCTGCACGAAGCTCTCCCGGCGGCGCCCTAGTCTCGGAGCCACCGCTGCGTGATCTTGCACGCCGGGCCCTTCGAGGAGCGCGATGTCCGACAGCACTTCGCCGCAGTCGCAGCCCCAGCCGGGAAAGCCGGGCGGTCCCGGCCGGCACCCGAGGGCGGACGGCGGTGCGCTGGTCCTGTGCGGCGCCCGGCTCGCCGACGGCCGCACCGTGGACGTACGGCTGGGCGGCGGACGCATCGAGGCCGTGGGGACGGCCGGCAGCCTCGCCCCGCAGGGCTCCCGAGTGGACCTCGCCGGCTACCTCCTGCTCCCCGCCCCCGCCGAGCCGCACGCGCACTGCGACACCGCGCTGACGGCCGACTCCGAGGGCCCCGCCTCCGGCTCCCCCGACGACGTCCAGCGGCGCACGACGGAGGCCGCGCTGCTCCAGCTGGGGCACGGCGCCACCGCCTCCCGCAGCCACGTCCGGATCGGCGACGTACAGGGGCTGCGCTCCCTGGAGGCGGTGCTCCAGGCCCGCCGGTCGCTGCGCGGGCTGGCCGACCTGGCGGCGGTCGCGGTGCCGCGGGTGCTGACCGGGGCGGCCGGTGCGGACGGGCTGGCGATGCTGCGGGACGCGGTGAAGATGGGCGCCTCGGTGATCGGCGGCTGCCCCGACCTGGACCCCGATCCGGCCGGGTACGTGGAGAGGGTCCTGGAGCTGGCGGGTGAACATGGCTGCCCGGTGGACCTGCACACCGACGGTGACGACCCGGCTCGGCTGGCCCGCTTCGCGGCGATGTCCGGCGGGCTGCGGCCGGGCGTCGCGCTCGGCCCCTGCGCCGGGATGGCCCGGATGCCGCGCAGCGTGGCGGCCCGGGTCGCCGAGCAGCTGGCCGCCGCCGACGTCGCGGTCGTCTGTCTGCCCCAGGGCGACTGCGCGGGCCTGGAGCGCCACGGCTCGCGGGTCTCGCGGCCGGCCCCCGTACGGCTGCTGAGGGCGGCCGGGGTGCGGGTGGCGGCCGGCAGCGGGGCGTTGCGGGACGTGGCGAACCCGGTGGGGCGCGGCGACCCGTTGGAGGCCGCGTACCTGCTGGCCTCCCTGGGCGAGGCCACGCCGGAGGCGGCGTACGAGACGGTGAGCTCGGCGGCGCGGGCGACGCTGGGCCTGCCGGAGGTGCGGGTCGAGGCGGGGTTCCCCGCGGAGCTGCTGGCGGTGCGCGGGGAACGGATCGCCGGGGTGCTCTCGCTCGCGTACAGCCGGATCGTGATCCACCGGGGGCGGGTGGTCGCCCGCACCAGCGCGGTGCGCGAGTACTGCGACTCCGCGGCCGCGGTGGCGCTGGAACTGCCCCGGCAGTCGCAGCGCTGACGCTGCCGCCCCGGGTTCCGCGCAGGCGCTGCCCCCGGATTCCACGCGGTGCCGCGGCCCGCGGCCCCGGGCCCCTGGAGGCGGCCCGCGGCGAGAAGCCGCCCCTCCCCCGGCCGGTCCCCCGCTCCACGGGCGGCGTTCGGCGTACGGTCGGGATCATGCGCATTGTCATCGCAGGTGGACATGGTCAGATCGCGCTGCGGCTGGAGCGGTTGCTCGCCAAGCGCGGGGACGAGGTCGCAGGCATCATCCGCCGGCCGGAGCAGGCCGGCGACGTGCTGGCCGCGGGCGCCGAGCCGGTGGTCTGCGACCTGGAGTCGGCGTCGGTGGAGGATGTCGCCCGGCACCTGGAGGGCGCCGACGCGGCGGTCTTCGCGGCGGGCGCGGGCCCGGGCAGCGGCGTGGAACGCAAGGACACGGTGGACCGCGGCGCGGCGGCGCTGTTTGCGGACGCGGCCGAGGCGGCCGGGGTGCGCCGCTTCCTGGTCATCTCCTCGATGGGCGCCGACCGCGAGCCCCCCGAGGGCACCGACCCGGTCTTCGGCGCGTACCTCCGGGCGAAGGGCGCCGCGGACGCGGACGTACGGGCCCGCGCCGGCCTGGACTGGACGATCCTGCGGCCGGGCCGGCTGACCGACGCCCCGGGGGCGGGCCTGGTGACGCTGGCCGACGCCACCGGGCGCGGTGAGGTGTCCCGCGACGACGTGGCGGCCGTCCTGGTGGCGCTGCTCGACGAGCCGGGCACCGTCGGCCGGACGCTGGAGCTGATCGGCGGGGACGTGCCGGTGGCGGACGCGCTGCGGGCGGTGGCCGGGCCCTGAGGGGCCGGCGGCGGCGCCTCGGGGCCGCTCCCCCATGAGGGGGTCGGTCGGGTGGGTGAAGGCGCAGCGGTGGGATCTGGGATCGCGGACGGAAGCCGACGGAAGCCGACGGAAGAATCCCCTGAGCCAACGGAAGAGGCCCCTGATCCGTATTGCTACGGATCAGGGGCCTCTTGCAACCTGTGGCGGCGCCAGGATTCGAACCTGGGAAGGCGAAGCCGGCAGATTTACAGTCTGCTCCCTTTGGCCGCTCGGGCACACCGCCAGGGTTTGCTGCCGGGAGACCCGCTCTGGGCGGTGCTCTGTGGCAACGACGTAAACCATACCCGATGGCTGGGGGTGCTTCGCCACTCGATTCGGAAGCGCTGGATCTTGGTCGGGTGGCTAGGCTTGGCAGGCGGTCCGGGGACGGTCCGCTCCCCTGATGGATCTACGTACGAGGAGCCAACTCAACATGGCCGACTCCAGTTTCGACATCGTCTCGAAGGTAGAGCGGCAGGAGGTCGACAACGCACTCAACCAGGCCGCCAAGGAGATCTCCACGCGCTACGACTTCAAGGGCGTGGACGCGTCGATCGCGTGGTCGGGCGAGAAGATCGAGATGCGGGCCAACGCCGAGGAGCGGGTCAAGGCCGTGCTCGACATCTTCCAGACCAAGCTGGTCAAGCGCGGGATCTCGCTGAAGGCACTGGACGCCGGCGAGCCGCAGGCCTCGGGCAAGGATTACAAGATCTTCGCCTCCATCGAGGAGGGGATCTCGCAGGACAACGCGAAGAAGGTCGCCAAGATCATCCGCGATGAGGGCCCCAAGGGCGTCAAGGCGCAGGTGCAGGGCGACGAGCTGCGGGTCAGCTCGAAGAGCCGGGACGACCTCCAGGCGGTGCAGCAGCTGCTGAAGGGCAAGGACCTGGACTTCGCCATCCAGTTCGTGAACTACCGGTAGTAGCCCGGTTTTCGGGTGCCTCGGATGGGGCGGCGCGCTTCGGCGTGCCGCCCCACCGGCATTCCATCGGGTCCGTGCGACGGAGCACTTGACCTCAAGTTTGGTTGAGTTTGCAGAGTCGGCGCATGACCTCTTCGCATGACGACACGCTCCGTGCCCCCGCCTCCGTCTCCGTCGCCGGCCCCCGGGACGGCTTCCTCACCGATGCGTTCCCGGACGTCCGCCGTCCGGATGTCGGGACCGTGCTGATCAGGGAGTGGGACGCGGGCAGCCCCGAAGGTCAGCGGGCCGTCCGGGACGGCCTCGCCCGCGCCTGGGAGGAGACGCCGCTGCCGGCGGGTTTCCTCGCCCGGGTGCTGTTCGCCGGGACGGACGGGCGCAGCGTTCTCGATTACGCGCAGTGGACGAGCGACGCCGCCCACCGGGAGTTCGTACGGAGCGAGGACACCGGGCCGGCCGACCGGATCGCGGCGGCGTGGAAGCCCGTGGGGGACGGGGGCGATGCCGGGCCGACCCGCTACCGGCTGTACCGCAGCCTGCTGCCCCAGGGGCAGCCGAAGGCGCCGGGCTGCATCGTGCGCGTCGCCTTCCGGACGACCGGGCACGACGCGGCCCGGGAGCTCGTCGACGGCCTGCTGGACATGGTGGGCGGGCAGCAACCGGGCGAGGGCGGGATCGCCTCGCACTTCCACCTCAGCGAGGACGGCACCCGGATCGTCAACTACAGCGAGTGGACCGACCCGGAGTCGCACGCCCGGGAGTTCGGCGCCCGGTTGCAGGCCGGCGGGCCGGTGATGGACTTCATCGAGAGCCTGCCGGGGGTCGTACCGCTGGGGTTCCGGCGGTACGTGAACCCCCGGGGGCTCGTACGGGGGTGACCCGGGACCGGTGCGTCAGCGGGTCGCGAACGGCTGGTCCGTGGGGACGATCTCGCGGCCCAGCGGGACCAGCGAGATCGGGATCATCTTGAAGTTGGCGATGCCGAACGGGATGCCGATGATCGTCACGCACAGGGCAATACCGGTGACGATGTGCCCCAGGGCCAGCCACCAGCCCGCGAAGATGAACCAGATGACGTTGCCGATGGCGGAACCGGCGCCGGCGTCGCGCCGGACCACCGTCGTACGGCCGAACGGCCACAGGGCGTAGCCAGCGATGCGAAAGCTGGCAATGCCAAATGGAATCGTGATGATCAGTACGCAGCAGATGATGCCCGCGACGACGTAGCCGAGCGCCAGCCAGAAGCCGCTGAGGACCAGCCAGAGGACGTTGAGGATGGTTTTCATGATCGACAGCCTTCCACGGGCACGGCGGAGAACGAATCCGAATCTGCCGTGCTAGACGCACCGGGCCCGGTGAAGCGTTGCCTACATGATGCGACCGGCCGGAGGGAGCGGCCACCGGTCCCGGCCGACCGGCCATCGGGCGGGCCGCCGGCTACGGGCGGTGGTGGCCCGCCATCTGCTCCAGGCGGACGATCCGCTCGCGCATCGGGGGGTGCGTGGAGAACAGCTTGGACATGCCCTCACCCGGGCGGAACGGGTTGGCGATCATCATGTGGCTGGCGGTCTCCAGGCGCGGCTCGGGCGGCAGCGGGAGCTGCTGGGTGCCGATCTCCAGCTTGCGCAGGGCGGAGGCCAGGGCGAGCGGGTCGCCGGTGAGCTGGGCGCCCGAGGCGTCTGCCTGGTACTCGCGGGAACGGCTGACCGCCAGCTGGATCAGCGAGGCCGCGATCGGCCCGAGGATCGCGACCAGCAGCATGCCCAGGAGGCCGGGGCCCTCGTCGTCGTCGGAACGGCCTATCGGAATCAGCCAGGCGAAGTTGACCAGGAACATCACGACCGAGGCCAGCGCGCCCGCGACGGAGGAGATGAGGATGTCGCGGTTGTAGACGTGGCTGAGTTCGTGGCCGATGACACCGCGCAACTCGCGCTCGTTCAGCAGCTGGAGGATGCCGTCGGTGCAGCAGACCGCGGCGTTGCGTGGGTTGCGGCCGGTGGCGAAGGCGTTGGGGGCCTGGGTCGGGGAGATGTACAGCCGGGGCATCGGCTGGCGGGCGGCCGTCGAGAGCTCGCGGACCATCCGGTAGAGCTGTGGCGCCTCGAACTCGCTGACCGGGCGGGCGCGCATGGCCCGCAGGGCCAGCTTGTCGCTGTTCCAGTACGCGTAGGCGTTGGTGGCCACGGCGACCAGGACGGCGATGATCAGGCCCGTACGGCCGAACAGACTGCCGATGACGATGATGAGGGCGGACAGTCCCCCGAGGAGTACGGCGGTTCTCAGCCCGTTGTGCCGGCGGTGCACGGTACGCCCTCCAAGCGGTGCGGCAGGGGAACCCTGTGCTGCGTCTCTCCACTCTTCAGTGGACCCTTACTCACTGGTCAACGCGAGATGAAAGGCAGGGGTTCCCCCGTGCGGAGGCCGTCGATCATCCTCTCGGGAACCCGCTCCACGGGGCCGGCACGTGCGGACGTGGGCCGCGCGTGCCCCGGGCGGCCCGTCCGGTCAGAGCAGCGCCCCCGACGCGAAGCGCAGGACGAGCTGCGGAGCGCCGGACAGGACGATGCCCAGGACGGCGGCGAGGGCGATGGCGGTGGCGAGCGGGGCCGGGATCCCGGCCCGGTGCGGCTGCGGCGCCGCGGCCTCGGGGGCCCCCTCGACGGCCTCGGCTCCCCGGAAGAGCACCGCGGTCCACTGGAGGTAGTAGTAGAGCGCGATCACGACGTTGACCGCCATGACCACCGCGAGCCAGGCCAGCCCGGCGTCGACCGCCGCGGCGAAGACCGTGACCTTGGCGAACAGGCCGATGACGCCCGGCGGCAGACCGGCGAGGCAGAGCAGGAAGAAGCCCAGGGCGAGCGCGACCAGGGGCCGCTGGTGGTACAGGCCCCGGTAGTCCGCGATGCGGTTGGCGGGGTGTGTACGGGCCACCAGGGCGGCGACGGCGAAGGCACCGAGGTTCACGGCCGCGTACATCAGGGCGTAGGCGACGGTGGACCCGATGGCGTGCGCGGGGTCGTGCACGTATCCGGCCGCGGCGATGGGGACCAGGAGGTAGCCGGCCTGGCCGACCGAGGACCAGGCGAGCAGGCGTACGGCGCTGTGCGCACGGTGCGGGTCCTGGCGGAGGGCGGCGACGTTGCCGACGGTCATGGTGAGCGCGGCGAGCACGGCCAGCGCCGGCCCCCAGACGTTCGCGTACGAGGGGAAGCCCTCGACCGTGACGAGGATCAGGCCGGAGAAGCCGACGGCCTTGCCGACCACGGAGAGGTAACCCGCGATGGGCAGCGGCGCGCCGACGTAGGTGTCCGGCACCCAGAAGTGGAACGGGGCGGCCGCGGTCTTGAACGCGAAGCCGACCAGGGTGAGCGCGACGCCGGCGCTGGCCAGGGTGGCCAGGCGGGGGTCCGGGAGGTCGGCCAGGGCGTGCGCCACCCGGGTGAGGTACAGGCTGCCGCTGGTGGCGTACAGGAAGCTCACACCGAGGAGCATCACGGCGGTGGCGGCCACCGAGGACAGGAAGAACTTCAGCGCCGCCTCGGAGGAGAGTCGGTCGCCGCGGCGCATTCCCACCAGGGCGAACGCGGGCAGCGAGGCGACTTCGAGGGCGATGACGAGGGTGGCGAGGTCCCTGGAGGCGGGCAGCAGGGCGGCGCCGGCGGCCGAGGACAGCAGCAGGAACCAGTACTCGCCGGTGGGCAGGCCGTGGTCCTTGATGGTGTCGAAGGACAGCAGGGCGGTCAGCAGCGCGCCGCCGAGCACCAGGAACTGGATGACCAGGGCGAACGGGTCGGCCACGTAACTGCACACGTCGGGGTGCCCGGGGAGGCAGAAGGTGCGGCGGTCGCCGTTCAGGAGGGGCAGCAGCGAGAGCACGGCGAGGGCGAGGCCGCCGACGGCGATCCAGCCCAGCAGCGGCTTGCGGGCCACCGGGAGGAAGAGGTCGGCGACGAGCACCACCAGGGCGACGACCGCGGCGAGGGTGGGCGGGGCGATGGCGATCCAGTCGACGGACTGGACCAGCGAGGTGAGGGAGCTCATCACTTGCCGCCTCCGAGGATGTGCTGGACGGCCGGGTTGGTGAGGCCGAGGAGGGCCGCGGGCCACAGTCCGGCGAGGACGGTGAGGACGGCGAGCGGGGACCAGGCCGCGTACTCGTAGCGCGCGAGGTCGGGAAGGGCCGGGAGAGCGGCGGCCGGTGTGGGCCCGCCCGGGGAGGTCGCCGCGTCGTCGGCCGGGTCGGCGGCGGCGAGCGGGGCGGTCGGGGCCAGGTGCGGGGTGCCGCCCATGCAGACGCGGCGGACGACGAGCAGGAGGTAGGCGGCGGTCAGCAGGGTGCCGAGGCCGGCCAGGACCATGAACGTCAGGAAGGCGGGGCGGCTGAGGCCCTCCGCCGGGCGGAAGGCGCCGAACATGGCGAGCATCTCGCCCCAGAAGCCGGCCAGTCCGGGGAGGCCGAGCGAGGCGACGGCGCCGAAGGCGAGCAGACCGCCGAAGCGGGGGGCCCGGCCGTAGAGGGCGGCGCCGGTGCTGCCGGAGAGGGCGTCGAGGTCGGTGGTTCCGGTGCGGTCCTTGAGGGCGCCGACCATGAAGAAGAGCAGGCCGGTGATCAGGCCGTGCGCGATGTTGGCGAACAGCGCGCCGTTGACGCCGGTGGGGGTCATGCTGGCGATGCCGAGCAGGACGAAGCCCATGTGGCCGACGGAGCTGTAGGCGATCAGGCGCTTGAGGTCGCCGCCGGCGCCCTTGCGGACGAGGGCGAGGCAGGCGAGCGAGCCGTAGATGATGCCGACGGCGGCCAGCGCGGCGAGGTACGGCGCGAAGGTCTGCATGCCCTCGGGCGTGATGGGCAGGGCGATCCGCACGAACCCGTAGGTGCCCATCTTCAGCAGCACGCCGGCCAGCAGCACCGAGCCGACGGTGGGGGCAGCGGTGTGCGCGTCGGGCAGCCAGCTGTGCAGCGGCCAGAGCGGGGACTTGACGGCCAGTCCGATGCCGATCGCGAGCACCGCGAGCAGCTGGACAGTGTGGCTGAGCTGGGCTTTCGGGCCGTTGTCAGTGGCGAGTGCGACCATGTCGAACGTGCCGGATTTCAGGCCGATCAGAAGGAGGCCGAGCAGCATCACGACGGAGCCGAGCAGCGTGTAGAGGATGAACTTCCACGCCGCCGCCTGCTTCCCCGCACCGCCCCAGCGGGCGATGAGGAAGTACATCGGGATGAGGACCATCTCGAAGGCGAGGAAGAACAGCATCAGGTCCAGGACGGCGAAGGTGGCGAGGGTGCCGGCCTCCAGGACGAGCAGCAGGGCCACGAATGCCTTGGGAGACGGGCCCGTTGGCATGTGGAAGTACGTGTAGAGCGCGCACAGGAAGGTCAGCAGCGCGGTCAGGACGAGAAGGGGGAGCGAGATGCCGTCGACGCCGAGGTGGATACGGATGTCGAGCGCCGGGATCCAGCTGATGTCGGTGGTGGCCTGCATACGGGCCGGGTGACCGTGGTCGAAGCCGGCGGCGAGCGCGACGGCGGCGGCGAGCACGACACCGGTGACGGTCACGCCGTGGCGCAGTACGGCCTGGTCGGGGTTCTTGCCCCGCAGGCCGGGTGGGGCCGGGAGCAGGGCGGCCAGCGCGCCGACGAGGGGGAGGACGACGATGCCCGCGAGGAGGATCTGCATGGCGGTGTGATTCACGGGTCAGGCCCTCCTCAGGGTTCCGGCTGCGGCGAGGCTGGCCACGAGGTCTGTCGGCTGGGGGTACGGGGGTCGGCCCCCGGGGGATGGCAGCACGGTCAGGCTCCCGTGCCCGTGGCGACGAGGACGGCGGCGATGGCCAGGACGAGCGAGCCCGCGAGCAGCGCGCCAAGGTAGGTCTGCACGTTCCCGGTCTGGGCGCGGCGGACGGCGGCGCCCAGCAGGCGGGGGGCGGCGCCGGCGCCGCGGACGTAGGTGTCGACGACCTCGCGGTCCAGGAAGCGGACGAGCGTGGCGGCGGCGCGCACCGGCCGGACGAACAGCGTGGAGTAGACGGCGTCGAGGTGGAAGCCGACGGCCGCGTGGCGGTGCAGCGGGCCGAGCAGGAGGCGGCCCGGGTCGGCGGGGTCGGCGGCGCCGGAGACGCTCCCGTAGACGGGGGCGTGGGTGGCGATCGCGGTCTCCTCGGCGAGCCCGGGGGCGGCGTCCGGGACGGTGACGACCGCACCGATGGGGGTGCGGGCGGCGAGGGCGCTGGTGTGCCGCCAGGCGGCGTAGGTGACCAGGCCGCCGACGAGGGCGATACCGGTGCCGAGGACGGAGGTGGTCAGGGTCGGCGCGAGCGAGCGCCCGTCGAACCAGGCGGGCAGGAAGGGGCCGGTCAGGCCGAGCGCGACGGTCGGCACGAAGAGCACCCACAGCACGGCGTTCATCGCGACCGGCTGGGGGCCGTGGTCGGGGGCCTCGACGCCGTTGCCCCGGAAGGCCAGCAGCCACAGCCGGGTGGCGTAGGCAGCGGTGAGGAGGGCGGTGAGCAGTCCGGAGACCAGGACGGTCCAGCCGGCGGCGCCGGGGATGCCGTGCGCATCGCCGTGGGCGGCGTGCTCGGCGGCGCCCAGGACGGCTTCCTTGGAGAAGAAGCCGGCGAACGGCGGGATCGCGGCCAGCGCGAGCAGCGCGACGGTGACGGTCCAGTACGCGTCCGGGATGCGCCGGGCCAGACCGGTCATCCGGGACATGGCGGCCAGCGAGTTGGTGCCGGCGGCGTGGATGATCACGCCGGCGCCGAGGAAGAGGAGCGCCTTGAACGCACCGTGCGTGAGGAGGTGGAAGACGGCGGCGCCGCGGTCGCCGACGGCCAGTGCGCCCAGCATGTAGCCGAGCTGACCGACCGTCGAATAGGCCAGTACGCGCTTGATGTCGTCCTGGGCCAGCGCGGCGAGGCCGGAGCCGACCATGGTGATCGCGGCCATGACGGCGAGCACGACGAGCGCGGCCGCGGAGGCCGCGAAGACCGGGAGGAGGCGGGCCACGACGTAGACACCGGCCGCCACCATCGTCGCGGCGTGGATCAGCGCCGAGACCGGCGTCGGGCCGGCCATCGCGTCCGGCAGCCAGGTGTGCAGCGGGAACTGTGCCGACTTGCCCGCGACGCCGCCCAGCAGCAGCAGCGCGATCAGCGTCGGGTGGTCCAGGCCGCCGCTGGCGACGGAGCCGAGGATGCCGGTGATCCGGAAGGTACCGGCGTCGGCGGCCAGCGCGAAGATGCCGAAGAGGAAGGGGACGTCGCCGAGCTTGGTGACGAGGAAGGCCTTGAGGGACGCGGCGCGGGCGGTCTCGGTCTCCCAGTAGTGGCCGACGAGGAAGTAGGAGCAGATGCCCATGACTTCCCAGCCGACCAGCAGCAGCATCAGGTCGCCGGTGTAGACGACCAGCAGCATCGCGGAGGTGAAGAGCGAGACCAGCGCGGCGTAGGAGGGGTAGCGCGGGTCGTCGCGCAGATAGGCGGTGGAGTAGATCTGCACACAGGTCGCCACGACGCCGACCAGGACGGCGAGCAGCGCGGCGAAGCCGTCGATGTGCAGGGCCAGGTCGATGGGGATCGAACCGGTCGGGGTGAGCTGGACGGCGACGTCGGTGGCCGGGCCGCCGCCCTGTCCGACCGCGACGACGACGGTCAGCGCGGCCGTGGCGAGCGTCGGCAGCACGGCCAACGGGCGGACGAAGCGGGGCGCGCTGCGCCCCAGGAGGAGGCCGGCGACGGCCCCGAGGAAGGGCAGGAGGGGAGCGAGGACGGCGGTGGTCGTGAGCGTCACGCGGTGGCCTCCGCCTTGGTGTCCGACTGCGGGGTCGCCTCCGTGTCGTCCGCGCCGTCCGGCCGTTCGGCGAGGTCGCGGAGCCGGTCGACGTCGGAGCTGCCGCGGTTGCGGTAGACGAGCAGCACGATCGCCAGGCCGATGCCGATCTCGGCGGCGGCGATGGCGATGGTGAAGAGGGTGAGCGCCTGGCCGGCGTGCAGGGTGTCGCGCAGCCAGACGTCGAAGGCGACGAGGTTGAGGTTGACGGCGTTGAGCATCAGCTCGACGGACATCAGCACCAGGATCGCGTTGCGGCGGGCGAGCACGCCGTACAGACCGGTGGAGAAGAGGAGGACGGCGAGGACGGCCGGATAGGCGAGGTGCATCAGCGCTGCTCCTCTCGCGGGGCGGGGGCTGCCGGGGCGCGGAAGGCGCCGTCCTTGAGGGCGGCCGCCGCGGCCTTGCCCTCACCGGCCTTGCGGGACAGCACGATCGCTCCGACCAGCGCGGCGAGCAGCAGCACGGACAGCGCCTCGAAGGGCAGCACCCAGTACTGGAAGAGGCTGCGCCCGGAGGCTTCGGTGGAGCCCTGGGGAGCGCCGCCGAGGTCGATCCAGGTGGCGCGGAAGGCGTCGACGACGACCCAGACCAGGGCGCCGGCCGCGGCGACGGCCACCGTCAACGCCGCCCAGCGGTTGCCGGAGTCGGCGTCCGGGGAGCGGCCGATGGGCGCCTTCGTCAGCATCAGCCCGAAGAGCAGCAGGACGACCACCGAACCGACGTAGATCAGCACCTGGACCCAGGCGATGAACTCGGCCGTCAGGAGGAGGTATTCGACGGCGACCCCGCCGAGGGCGACGACCAGCCAGAGGGCGGCGTGCACCAGCTGCCGGGTGGTGACGGTGACGACGGCCGCGCCGAGGGTGGCGATACCGACGAGGAGGAAGGCGATCTCGACGCCGGTGGGCGAGAGGAAGCCGTGGCCTGCGGCCGTGGCGGCGAGCGTCACGTTCCCTCCCCTGAGGTGTCCGGTCGTTCCTGGTCAGGTGCCTGGGCAGGTGCCTGGGCCCGGCCGTCGGCGGGTCCCTCGGCCGCCTCGCCGGCCCGGGCCCCGGCGGCTTCCGCTTCGGCCTGTTCGGCCTGCTGCTGGGCGGCGAGCTTGTCCGCGGCCTTGCGGGCGGCGGCGACCTCCTTGGGCTCCTCGGCCGCCGGGTCGAGCGCCGGCGGCTCGGGCACCGTCCACATCCACTCGCGCAGTTTGTCCCGCTCGTGGGTCAGCTCGCGGATGTCCGTCTCGGCGTACTCGAACTCCGGCGACCAGAAGAGCGCGTCGAACGGGCAGACCTCGATGCAGATGCCGCAGTACATGCAGAGCGCGAAGTCGATCGCGAAGCGGTCCAGGACGTTGCGGCTGCGCTCCCGGCCTCCGGGCGCGGCCGGCGGCACCGTCTCCTTGTGGGAGTCGATGTAGATGCACCAGTCCGGGCACTCGCGGGCACACAGCATGCAGACCGTGCAGTTCTCCTCGAACAGCCCGATGACGCCGCGGGTACGGGGCGGCAGGTCGGGCTGCACGTCCGGGTACTGCGCGGTGACCGAACGCTTCGTCATCGTCCGCAGGGTGACGGCCAGGCCCTTGGCGAGGCCCGATCCGGGGATGCCCATTACGAGATCACCACCTTGATGACGCCGGTGAGGGCGATCTGGGCGAGTGCGAGCGGGATGAGGACCGTCCAGGCGAGCTTCTGAAGCTGGTCCTCGCGCAGCCGGGGGTAGGTGACCCGCAGCCAGATGACGCCGAACGCGAGGACCACGGTCTTCAGCAACGTCCACAGCCAGCCCAGGCCGTCGGCGCCGAACGGGCCGTGCCAGCCACCGAGGAAGAGCACCGAGGTCAGCGCGCAGAGAACGACGATGCCGGCGTACTCGGCGAGCAGGAACAGTGCGAAGCGCAGGCCGGTGTACTCGGTGTACGCACCGAAGATGATCTCCGAGTCGGCGACCGGCATGTCGAACGGCGGACGCTGCAACTCGGCGAGCCCCGCGGTGAAGAAGACGACGCCGCCGACGATCTGCCACGGCACCCACCACCAGTGGAAGGCCTCGACGATGCCGGGCAGTGAGAGCGTGCCGGCCGCCATGGCGACCGAGGCCGCGGCGAGCAGCATCGGCAGCTCGTAGGCGAGCAGCTGTGCGGCTGTCCGCAGCGCACCGAGCAGCGAGAACTTGTTCGCGGAGGCCCAGCCCGCCATCAGCGAGCCGAGCACACCGACGCCCATGACGGCGAGGACGAAGAAGATCCCCGCGTCCAGGGCCTGCCCCACGGCGTTGTGCGGCCCTATCGGGATGGCGACCAGGACCAGGAGGTACGGCAGCAGGGCGACGGCGGGCGCGAGCTGGAAGATCCGCCGGTCGGCGCCGGCCGGAACGATGTCTTCCTTCTGTGCGAACTTCACGCCGTCGGCGACCAGCTGCGCCCAGCCGTGGAACCCGCCCGCGTACATGGGGCCGAGCCGGCCCTGCATATGGGCCATGACCTTGTGCTCGGTCTGCCCGATGACCAGGGGGAACACCAGGAACACGACGAAGACGGCGAGGAGGCGCAGCGCGATGTCGAGAGCGTCGCTCATGGGGTGTCGCCTCCTGCCGGGTCGTCGGGCTGGTCGTGGTCGGGGCGCGGCTGCGGCCGGGGCGCGGGTTCCGCCTCGGGCTCACCCTGCTGGGCGGGGCGGCCCTTCGCTTCCGTCGCGTCCTTCGCTTTCTTCGCCTCCGGCTCTTCCGTCGCTCCTGTTGCTTCTGGCGCTTCTGTGGCTTCTGGCGCTTCCGTCGATCCCGTTGCTTCCGTGGCTTCTGGCGCTTCCGTGGCCTCTGGCTGCTCCGGTTGTTCCGTTCGGCCCTTCTCCGCCGTCTGCGCTGTGCCCGCCGGCTCGTCGAAGGCCGGGCGGGCGTGGTGCCAGGGCGCGTCCGTGGAGCGCGGGGCGGCCGCCTTCGGCGCCTCGGCAGGAGTGCCCGCAGCCGGTGCAACAGGGGCTGCCGGGGCCGCCGGGGCTGCCGGGGCTGCCGGGGCTGCCGGGGCTGCCGGGGCTGCCGCAGTGTCCCCCTTGTCCGCCGTGGCCGCCGTGTCCGCCGCCGCCGGCTGCTGCTGGCTGACCGACCCCTGGCTCGCCGAGCGGCTACGGCGTGCCGGGCGCTCCGGGCGCTCGGTACGCGCGGGGGCCGCGGCGGCCGGTGCCGTTCCGGTGGTCTCCGCCGCCTGCTGCTGGCTCGCCGAGCCCGCACTCGCGGTACGGGTGCGCCGGGCCGGTCGCTCGCCCGCCGCGGCGCCGGCCGCCCGGGCACCCCGCGCCGGCCGCGCCGGAGCAGGCGGCAGCTGGCCCTTGAGCGGACCCCACTCGTTCGGGTCCGGGACGCCCGGCGGCAACATCTGACGGCGCTTGGGCCCGCCGTGTTCGGACTCCCCCGGCTCCTTGGCCCCCGGCCACGCCTTGGCGACCCGTGCCGCCAGCACGAAGTCCTTGCGCAGCGGGTGCCCCTCGAAGCCCTCCGGGAGCAGCAGCGGTACGAGGTGGGGGTGTCCGGTGAAGTCGACGCCGAACATCTCGTGGGTCTCGCGCTCGTGCCAGCCCGCGCCCGCGTACACGCCCACGGCGGTGGGCAGCGCCGCCGCGTCGTGCGGGACCGTCGTCCGGACGACGAGCCGGTGGACGCTCCCCGGGTGCGCCACATCGGCGAGGTGTGCGCAGATCCGGAAGCCGGTGCCGGGTTCGTCGACGGCGCTCAGCCAGTCGAAGTAGCGGCAGTCGAGGTCGTCACGGGCCGCGGTGAGCGCGGCGAGCCAGCCGTCCACCGGGACATCGACGGTCAGCAGGTCGTACGCCAGCTCCGCGGTGGCTCCGGGACCGAAGATCTCGCTCGCGGGCCTCGGCAACCAGCCGACGACGGGCTCGGGGGCCGGCTCGGGCTGCTCGGCCGCCGGATGGGGCTGCTCGGCCGGCTCGGGCTGCTCGGTCGGCCTGGGCTGCTCGGGCTGCTCGGTCATCGGGGTTCCTCCCCCGCGGCCTTCGGCTGCTCCGCCGTCGTGGGCGCGGGCGGCGTCACCAGCCCGCTGCGCAGCGCGGCCGCCGAGGGCCGGCCGGCAGCGCCCTCCTTGTACCGCTCGCCCAGCGACTCGCGGGCGATCTTCTCCTGGAGCTTGAGGATGCCCTGAAGCAGGGCCTCCGGCCGCGGCGGGCAGCCCGGTACGTACACGTCGACCGGAATGATCTGGTCGACGCCCTTGGTGACCGAGTACGAGTCCCAGTAGGGACCGCCGCAGTTGGAGCAGGCCCCGAAGGAGATGACGTACTTCGGCTCGGGCATCTGCTCGTAGAGCCGCTTGACCGCGGGCGCCATCTTGTCGGTGACGGTGCCGGAGACGATCATCAGGTCGGCCTGGCGGGGGCCGGGCGCGAACGGGATCACGCCGAGCCGAATGAAGTCGTGGCGCGCCATGGACGCGGCGATGAACTCGATGGCGCAGCAGGCCAGGCCGAAGTTGAAGACCCACAGGCTGTAGCGGCGGCCCCAGTTGAGGACCACCTTCATCGGTTCCGGCGCGAGGCGGGCGAGCGTGCCCAGGCGCCGCGGCTCCGGCAGGAACTCGGGGGCGGCGCCCTCGGGCGCGGTCGCCGAGCCGGTGGAGGCGGGGGTCACGTCCATTCCAGGACGCCTTTCTTCCATGCGTAGAGCAGGCCCACGGCGAGGAACCCGAGGAAGATGAACATCTCCACGAGCGTCACCCCGCCGAAGCCGGGGGCGGCGAAGATCGTCGCCCAGGGGAACAGGAAGATCGAGTCGACGGCGAAGATGACGTAGAGGAACGCGTAGACGTAGTAGCGGACCTGGGTGTGCGCCCAGCCCTCACCGACCGGGTCCACGCCGCACTCGTACGTCAGCAGCTTCTCGGGCGTCGGCACGACAGGCCGCAGCAGCCGCCCGGCCCCGAAGGCCACGGCGACGAAGAGCACGCCGATCACGGCGATGACCCCGACGACCGAGTAGCCCTGGAAGTAGTCCGCGGCGACGGTGGTGCGTACGGTCGCGTCCGGCACGTCCGCCCCTCGCTCCCTGACTGCGCTTGTTCAACGACTTCGACGATCTGTACGGACGGGAGTCTAGGCCCTGCTCGGGTCGCCCCGAGAAGCCGCGTCGTCGCCGACGGTGAGCTTGTCCGTACTTCGCCCTACCTGGGCGGCAGGCAGCGTAGACGCCGCGTCCAGTTGTCTCACGGGGTGTCTCAAGGAGCGGACAGTGGGGCCCTTCTCCGGGGTTCCGCCTCAGCGGATCGGGCCCCCGTCGAAGGGCGTGCGGTTGTCGGGGCCGGCGGGGGCGGCGGGGACGGCGGGGGCTGTGAGCCCGGCGGGGGCGGCGGGGACGGTGGGAGGAACCGGGGCCGGCGGCGGCAGCTGGGTCTGCGGCGGGACGGGGGGCTGGGCCTGGACCTGGGCCTGGGCCTGGGCCTGGGACGGCGAGTGCGGCTGCGGCTGCGACCGCTGCGGCTGAGCCTGGGCCGGCGCCGGGGCCGGCGACTGGAGTGCCGCCTGCGGGGGTGCGGGCTGCGGCGGGTAGGGCTGCTGGGGTGCCGGTTGGGGCTGCGGGGCCGGTTGGGGTCGGGCCTGGACGGGGGCCGGGATCGGGGCCTGACCAGGCGCAGAGGCCTGAGCAGGGCCAGTGGTGTGGACCGGGGCCGGGCCCTGAGGGTGGACGGGTGCGGGCCCGGGCGTGGGACCGGGCGTGGGGACCGTCGCCTGGCCCGGGACGTACACCGTCGGCTGCCCCGGCGAGTGGACCGGCGTGTGCTGCTGCTGCCGGCGACCCGGGTCCCGCGAGACCGCGCGGTCCATCACCTCGGCCGCGATCCGCGTCGCCGCCTCCCGGGTCCGTTCGCCGAGCAGCTCCGTACGGATCGCGCCGCCCGCCGCCAGATGCCGGTCGTACGGCAGCGGCAGCACCGCCGCGCCACCGGCGCCCAGATGTTCGGCGGCCTTGCGCACGTCGACGCCGCTGTCGGGCGAGGAGTGGGTGAGCACCACCACCGTGGTCGGCAGCAGGCCGGGGTGCAGCCCGCCGACCCAGTCCAGTACGGAGCGGGTGGCCGCCACGCCCTCCGGGGTGGCCGGGGTGACCAGGACCCGCGCCTGTGTGGTCACCAGCGCGGTGCGCGCCACCTCGGCGGGCAGCGTCTCGCAGTCCACCACCGTGGCCGCGAAGTGGCGGCGCAGCGAGGTCATCACGACGCGGTAGGTGTCGAGGTCCAGCCGGGTGCCGATGGCGCCCTGGCTGCCGGGCAGCAGCCAACCGCCGCCCGCGAACGGCAGGAGGTAGCCGGTCAGGTCCGTGATCAGCATCGACGGGTCGATGATCTGGGCCAGATCGCTGCCGGACCAGCGCACCTCGCGTGCGCCGAGGCGGTGCGGCAGCGTGCCGAGCGCCGGATCCGCCTCGACGGCGAGCACCGGGTCGGGGCGGTAGTGCGCGTACGTCAGTGCCAGGAGCGCGGCGACGGTGGACTTCCCCGCGCCGCCGCGGATGCTGGACACAGCGATCTGCCGGCCCGTGGTCACCGGCTGCTGGATGGCGTAGGCGGCCTGGGTGACGGCGGCCGTCTCGGCGGCCGGGGACGAGGCGAACACCCGGCGCAGGGCGCGGCCCGCCCGTCGGGCCAGCGGATCACCGCGGCGTGGCCTGGGCTGCCCGTCGGCCAGTTCCGGCGGCAGGAGGGGGACGGAGACGGGCGTCCGCGCCGGTACACCGGGCCGGCCGTAGCGGCCGGGGGCAGGGGCGGACGCCGGGGCGGCACCGGCCGACGAGGCGGCTGCCGGGGGCGGGAACTGCGGGGTCTGCGCCGGGGCGGGTGCGCCCGGCGGCGCCGGGGCGGACGCCGGCGGCGGCGGTACGGGGCCCTGGGGCGCCACGGCGGACACCGAACTCGCGGCTGCCGGGCCCGCAGGCGCGGGAGCAGCGGCGGCGGGGGCAGCAGGTGCCGGGCTCACAGGCGCAGGAGCAGCGGCGGAAGGAGCACCGGCGGAGGGAGCGGCCGCGTACGGAGAAGGAGCAGCGGGTGCCGGGGTCGCATGGGCCGGGGCACCGGGCGGCTGGACCGCGGGCTGCGGCACCGGTCCGGCCATGGGCACCGGTCCGGCCATGGGCATCGGCCCGGCGGGCGGCATCGCCTCAGCCGCTGGCATCGCCCCCGCCGCTGGCATCGCCCCGGTCGCAGACATCGCCCCGGTGGCAGGCATCAGCCCACCAGACTGAGGGGCACCCGCCCCGGAAGCTCCGACCGCGAGGTTCTCAGCGCGCTCGACGTGCGCGACGTTCTCAGCGTTCCCGACGTTCTCAGCGTTCCCGATGTTCCCGGTGCTCCCGGCGTTCACCGCATCCACACCCCCTCTCGCTTCGGTACCCGCTCCGGCCCGCACTCCGGCTCTCTCGTCCACTCCCACGCCGGGTCCCTCTCCCACGCCGGGTCCCTCCGGACGCGCTCCCGTCGATGACATGCCCCTCCACCATCCCCCGGGTCAGGACGTGCCGAACAGCAGGCCGTAGAGCCCGAAGGCCCCGAGGCCCACCGGGATCAGCGCCACCACGCTCACCGACTCGATCAGGTCCAGCCACCGCCGCAGCCGGACCCGCAGCGGCTCCGGCACCCGTATCGCGAGCACCGCGACCGGCAGCGCCGCCAGCACCCCCAGCGTGACCAGGGAGAACGCCGGCGCCCTGCCGTCGGTGGCCCAGAGCAGCACCAGCCGCACACCGACCGCCAGACCGGCGGCCAGCAGCGCGACGACCTCCGCCGCCAGCGGGTACGCACGCGCCCGCGAGCACAGCACGACGCCCAGCAGCAACGCGGTGAGCACCGTCCACAGGCCGGGCGTCCGCGCCGCGAGCACCCCGGCGGCACCTGCCGAGGCCGCCATGACCAGCGTGGTCGGGACCAGCTCCCGATGGGCGGCGCCCAGCGCTCCGCCCACCTGGAACCGGCTGACCGGCGTACCGCCGGAGCGCTGGTCGTCGAGCCGGGTCAGGCCGGCCGAGGTCAGGGCGAGTCGCGGAAGCTGGCCGAGGACCAGTACGGAGCCGAAGCCGAGCGCAACTCCCGTACGGGCCGGGGTGGTCAGCGCCAGTCCCAGCTCCCACGCCCCCACCGCGAGCGCCACCGACGCGGCGCCGATCAGGCCCCCGCGGCCCAGCCCCGCGCAGAGCCCGAGGAGCGCGAGCAGCGCCGCGACGGTGAGTCCGACCGTGGCCAGCCTGGCGCTGCCGTCGGAAACCGCCTGCCACGCAGCGGCCACTCCGAGGGCCCCGCCGAGCAGCAACAGGGCGGCTCCGGGGGCGCGCTGCCCGTTCCGTCCGGCGAGTGCGCCGACGGCCGCCCCGGCACCCGAGAGGACGACGGCTGCGGTAGCGAGCCACGGGGCGGCCTCCCCGCCGTCGTACCAAGCGTGCGCGCAGACCCCGGTGAGCGCCGCGAGCAGCAGGCTCGACGCCACCGCCGTCCAGGTCCTGCTGCGCTCGCCCCATGCCCAGCCGCGGATGTCGAGGGGGGCGGCCAGGGCGTCGGCGAGGTCCCGCGCGGCGGCCGCCGACTGCGGCCCGGCGAACCCCGGCTTCAGCACCTGGCTGTCGTCACTCCGCGCCATGGCCCCACGCCCCTCCCGTTGTGCATCGCCACACCATACGGTCCCGCCGGCGCGCCGTGTCCACCGCTGTGGACAACGCGACCGGCATCGGCCCGCGCCCACGCTCCGTTCCCGGCCAGGCTCTTGACCTGCGGCGGGACGGACGGCGCGGACGGTGGGGTAGGGCAAACCCCACCTCGACCACCCCAGCTGCCCCATGGCACACCGGCCCACACCCGGGCAGGCTGGGCATATGACGGAGAGTTCCCGACCCAGTGCTGCAAACGGCGCCCCTGACGGCGCCTCACCACCACCGCCCCAGGCGCCGTTCAACGGTGTGACATGGCGGGAGATCGCATATCTGCTGGCCAACTTCCCGCTGGGCGTGCTGGCGTTCGTGGTGCTGGTGGTGTGGCTGGCACTGGGAATCGGGCTGTCCGTCACGGTCATCGGCCTGCCGCTGCTGGTGGTGGGGCTGATGGCGTGCCGGCAGTACGGGAAGCTGGAACGGGCCCGGGCGCGGGCGCTGCTGGGGGTGCAGGTCGAGGAGCCGAGCCCGCTGCGGGCCTGGGAGCAGGGGTTCTTCCCATGGCTGTGGACGTGTCTGAAGGATCCGGTGGCGTGGCGGCACGCGCTGTTCACGTTCGTCCGGCTGCCATGGGCCCTGCTCACCTTCTCGGTGGTGCTGGCCTCGCTCTTCGTGGCGTGGCCGGTGCTGCCGTGGGTGGCGCGCTGGCTGTCGAACGTGGACCGGGCGATGGTGCGCGGACTGCTGTCGCCGTCCGACGAGTTGGAGCGGCGGATCGCCGAGCTGGAATCCGACCGGGTGACGGTCACCGACACCGCCGCCGCCGACCTGCGGCGCATCGAACGGGATCTGCACGACGGGGCGCAGGCCCGACTGGTGGCACTGGCCATGGGGCTCGGCCTGGCGAAGGAGAAGCTGCTGGAGGGCCAGGCCGACGAGAGCGTGGCGGCGATGGTGGACGAGGCGCACGGCGAGGTGAAGCTGGCGCTCCAGGAGCTGCGGGACCTGGCCCGGGGCATCCATCCGGCGATCCTCACCGACCGCGGCCTCGGTCCCGCCCTGGTCTCGCTGGCCGGGCGCTGCACGGTGCCCGCGACGACGTCCGTGGACCTGGACGAGCGGCCCGCGCCGGCCATCGAGGGCATCGTCTACTTCACCGTCTCCGAGCTGTTGCAGAACATCTCCAAGCACAGCGCGGCGCGGCAGGCGTCCGTCGAGGTGTGGCGGGCCGGCGACCGGCTGCTGATCCAGGTCGTGGACGACGGGAAGGGCGGGGCGCGGCTGGACGGCGGCAGCGGGATGGCCGGGCTCGCCGAGCGGCTGGGGTCGGTCGACGGCCTGTTCGTGCTGGACTCCCCGGCCGGCGGGCCCACGCGGGTGACGGCGGAGCTGCCGTGGCGGCCGCGGGCGGGGACGAAGGCGGGGACCGGGGCGGCGGAGCCGGCGAAGCGCGGGCCGGGGGCGAGCCGGGGCCCGCGGTCGAGGCGCCGCTGACCAGCGGATTGGGTTCAACCGCAGGTTCGGGGGTGGGGAAAACCCCAGGAAAAGACTGCGAGAACCCGCATGGTGCGGGGAGCGGGGGTCGCGGAGGCTTGTCGTAGCGAAAAGCCGCGGGGCCGTGCCTGGCCTGCGGCTTCAGGCAACGGCGCCGGCAGGCGAGGACCGCACACGGCAGAACGGACGACGAGACGATGGACACCGCATACGCACCGCAGCCCTACGGCTCCCGGGTGCCCGTGGGGCTGCGCGCCCCCTTCTCCGGGCGCACCTGGCGGGAGTTCCTGTACCTCTTCCTCAGCCTTCCGATCGCCAGCCTGATGTTCTCGTACGCGATAGCGGTGATCTCGCTCGGCGCCGGCCTGCTGGTGACGTTCCTCGGCATCCCGGTGCTGGCGGGCGGCCTGGCCGGCGGCCGGGCGCTGGGCGGCCTGGAGCGGACGCGGGCCGGGGCCCTGCTGGGGCTGGAGGTGGCCGCTCCGGAGCCGGTGCGTCCCTCGAAGCCGGGCCTGATGGGGTGGATCGCGGCCGTACTGAAGAGCGGGGCGTCCTGGCGGCACCTGCTCTACTCCCTGCTGCACTTCCCGTGGGCGGTCTTCTCCTTCGTCTTCTCGCTGACGTTCTGGTCCGTGGCCTGGGCGCTGCTGTCCTATCCGCTGTGGCGGTGGACGTTCCCCATGTACCTCGACCAGCCCGGCATCCAGATGTGGGGCGACGGCGACGGCAACGGCGTCTACCTCGACACCCCGGCGGAGATCGGGTTCACCTGCGGGGTCGGGCTGCTGCTGGTGCTGGCCGGGCCGTGGGTGATCCGTGGGCTGACGCAGGTGGACCGGGTCATGGTCCTCGGTCTGCTGGGCCCCTCCTCGCTGGCCACCCGGGTCTCGCAGCTGGAGTCGGACCGCGGGGTGGTGGTGGACACCGCGGCGGCGGACCTGCGGCGCATCGAGCGGGATCTGCACGACGGGGCGCAGGCCCGGCTGGTCTCGCTCGCCATGGATCTGGGTCTGGCCAAGGAGAAGCTGGCGGAGGATCCGCAGGCCGCCGCGAAGATGGTCGACGAGGCACACGGCGAGGTGAAGATCGCGCTACAGGAACTGCGGGACCTGGCCCGTGGGATACACCCGGCGATCCTCACCGACCGGGGGCTCGGCCCGGCGCTGTCGGCGCTGGCCGCGCGGTGCACGGTCCCGGTGAAGGTGACCGTGGATCTGGACCGCCGGCCCGCTGCGGCGATCGAGGGCATCGCGTACTTCACCGCCTCCGAGCTGCTTCAGAACGTCTCCAAGCATGCGCAGGCCAGCAGGGCGACGCTGGACGTGTGGCGCACCGCGGACCGGATCATGGTGCTGGTGACGGACGACGGCCGGGGCGGTGCCGGCACCGACACCGGCACCGGCCTGGCGGGCCTCGCCGAACGGCTCGATGCCGTCGACGGCCTGCTGATAGTGGACTCCCCGGTCGGCGGCCCGACGTCGATCACCGCGGAGCTGCCCTGGCGCGGGTGAGGGCCGGACAGCCGCCGGCGGGTGACGCCGGGGGCTTGGCGGGTGGTGCGTGGGCCGGGACGGGTGTCCGGCCCCCACCGCTGTGCCCCGGGGCGACCTGCGCCCCCTGCCCCCTGCCCTCCTCCCTCCTCCCGCCCTCGCCCTCGCCCTCGGCAGCCCCTTACCCCCCTCACCCGCCGCGCCCCCGTCCGGATGCTGGAATGCTGAGGGCTGACAAGGTGGGGTGTGACGAGGCATGGGGGAATCGGAGCCGTGGAGGACAAGGTGCGGGTGGTCATCGCCGAGGATTCGGTGCTGCTCCGTGAGGGGCTGACCCGGCTGCTCACCGACCGGGGTCACGAGGTCGTGGCGGGCGTGGGGGACGCCGAGGCGCTGATCAAGGCGATCGGCGAGCTGGCGGACGAGAGCGCGCTGCCGGATGTGGTGGTGGCGGACGTACGCATGCCGCCGACGCACACCGACGAGGGGGTGCGGGCCGCGATCCGGCTGCGCCGGGACCATCCCGACCTGGGGGTGCTGGTGCTCTCCCAGTACGTCGAGGAGCAGTACGCCACGGAGCTGCTGGCGGGTTCGAGTCGGGGCATCGGTTATCTGCTCAAGGACCGGGTGGCCGAGGTGCGCGAGTTCGTCGACGCGGTGGTCCGGGTCGCCCGGGGCGGGACCGCGCTGGACCCCGAGGTGGTGGCCCAGCTGCTGGGGCGCAGCCGTAAGCAGGACGTACTGGCTCATCTGACGCCCCGGGAGCGCGAGGTGCTGGGTCTGATGGCCGAGGGCCGGACGAACTCCGCCATCGCGCGTCAGCTGGTCGTCAGCGACGGTGCGGTAGAGAAGCACGTCAGCAACATCTTCCTGAAGCTGGGGCTGGCGCAGAGTGACGGGGATCACCGTAGGGTGCTCGCCGTGCTCACCTACCTGAGGTCCTGACGATCTGACACTCTGTCAGATATGCCGGTCGAGGGGTTGTCACCTTGCCGCCCCGGGCCCGGGACTTTGGACGTAGAACCAATGGATGAGTCCGGAGCGTCATGAATAAGGGGTCGCGGGGGCGGTGATTTCATGACAAAACACACGAAATCGGTGTCTCATATCACCGTCCATCATGCGGCCGACTCAGGGAAGGCCACCCTTACCCACGTACGATGGTTATGGGACAACCGTCCGGTACGACACGTCCCGAGCCCTGCCTCCGGCGGGGACGCCGCACCCCTTGAGGGAGGTCCGAAGCAGTGACCAGCCAGGTCAGTAGCCCAGCCGAGCAGACCGACGCAGCGCTCGTCGGGGAACAGCGCTCTTCCGATAACGGCGGGGCAGGCAAGGAAGTCCGACGCCTGGACCGGGTGATCATCCGGTTCGCCGGTGACTCCGGTGACGGAATGCAGCTCACCGGAGACCGGTTCACATCCGAGACGGCGTCGTTCGGCAACGACCTGTCGACGCTGCCCAACTTCCCCGCCGAGATCCGGGCGCCTGCCGGCACGCTGCCGGGTGTCTCCAGCTTCCAGCTGCACTTCGCCGACCACGACATCCTCACGCCCGGTGACGCGCCGAACGTGCTGGTCGCGATGAACCCGGCCGCGCTGAAGGCGAACCTCGCGGACGTCCCGCGAGGCGCGGAGATCATCGTCAACACCGACGAGTTCACCAAGCGCCCGATGGCGAAGGTCGGCTACGAGACCAGCCCCTTGGAGGACGGCTCGCTGGCGGCCTACAACGTCCACCCGGTGCCGCTGACGACGCTGACCATCGAGGCGCTCAAGGAGTTCGGGCTCTCCCGCAAGGAGGCCGAGCGCAGCAAGAACATGTTCGCGCTGGGTCTGCTGTCGTGGATGTACCACCGGCCGACCGAGGGCACCGAGAAGTTCCTGCGCACCAAGTTCGCCAAGAAGCCGGACATCGCCGAGGCGAACGTCACCGCGTTCCGGGCGGGCTGGAACTTCGGCGAGACCACGGAGGACTTCGCCGTCTCGTACGAGGTCGCGCCGGCCACGAAGGCCTTCCCGACCGGCACGTACCGCAACATCTCCGGCAACCTCGCGCTGTCCTACGGGCTGATCGCCGCCTCGCAGCAGGCGGACCTGCCGCTGTACCTGGGCTCGTACCCGATCACCCCGGCCTCCGACATCCTGCACGAGCTGTCCAAGCACAAGAACTTCGGCGTGCGGACGTTCCAGGCGGAGGACGAGATCGCCGGGATCGGCGCGGCGCTGGGCGCGGCGTTCGGCGGCGCGCTGGCCGTGACGACCACATCCGGCCCGGGTGTGGCGCTGAAGTCGGAGACCATCGGCCTGGCGGTCAGCCTCGAACTGCCGCTGCTGATCGTGGACATCCAGCGTGGCGGGCCCTCGACGGGTCTGCCGACGAAGACCGAGCAGGCCGACCTGCTCCAGGCGATGTACGGGCGCAACGGCGAGGCTCCGGTGCCGATCGTGGCGCCCAGGACACCCGCCGACTGCTTCGACGCGGCGCTGGACGCGGCCCGGATCGCGCTGACGTACCGCACGCCGGTCTTCCTGCTCTCCGACGGCTACCTGGCCAACGGCTCCGAGCCCTGGCGGATCCCGGATCTGGAGGAACTCCCGGACCTGCGCGTCCAGTTCGCCTCCGGCCCCAACCACGAGCTGGCGGACGGCACCGAGGTCTTCTGGCCGTACAAGCGCGACGAGCAGACCCTGGCCCGCCCGTGGGCCGTGCCGGGGACGCCGGGCCTGGAGCACCGCATCGGCGGCATCGAGAAGCAGGACGGCACCGGCAACATCTCCTACGACCCCGCCAACCACGACTTCATGGTGCGGACCCGTCAGGCGAAGGTCGACGGCATCGCCGTCCCCGACATCGAGGTCGACGACCCCACCGACGACACCGGTCGGGGCGCGAGCACCCTCGTCATCGGCTGGGGTTCGACGTACGGGCCGATCACCGCGGCGGTACGGCGCGTACGGGGCGCAGGGGAGCGCATCGCGCAGGCCCATCTGCGCCATCTCAACCCCTTCCCGCGGAATCTCGGCGAGGTCCTGGCGCGTTACGAGAAGGTCATCGTGCCGGAGATGAACCTCGGACAGCTCGCCACTCTGCTGCGCGCCCGGTATCTGGTGGACGCGCGCTCGTACACCCAGGTCAGCGGAATGCCGTTCAAGGCCGAGCAGCTCGCGGAGGTCTTTAAGGAGGCCATCAATGACTGAGACGATCTCGGGGAGGCCCTCGCAGATCGAGGCGCTCTCCCTGGTGCCCAAGGCCGACGCCCAGCAGTCCATGAAGGACTTCAAGTCCGACCAGGAAGTGCGCTGGTGCCCCGGCTGCGGTGACTACGCCGTCCTCGCCGCCGTGCAGGGCTTCATGCCCGAACTCGGCCTGGCGAAGGAGAACATCGTCTTCGTCTCCGGCATCGGCTGCTCCTCCCGCTTCCCGTACTACATGAACACCTACGGGATGCACTCCATCCACGGCCGCGCCCCGGCCATCGCCACCGGCCTGGCCTCCTCGCGGCGCGACCTGTCCGTATGGGTCGTCACCGGCGACGGCGACGCGCTGTCCATCGGCGGCAACCACCTCATCCACGCCCTGCGGCGGAACGTCAACCTCAAGATCCTGCTGTTCAACAACCGGATCTACGGCCTGACCAAGGGGCAGTACAGCCCCACCTCCGAGGTCGGCAAGGTCACCAAGTCGACGCCGATGGGCTCGCTGGACGCGCCGTTCAACCCGGTCTCACTGGCACTCGGCGCCGAGGCCACCTTCGTCGCCCGCACGGTCGACTCGGACCGCAAGCACCTCACCTCGGTACTGCGGGAGGCCGCCGCCCACCCCGGTACGGCGCTGGTGGAGATCTACCAGAACTGCAACATCTTCAACGACGGCGCCTTCGAGATCCTCAAGGACAAGGAGAAGGCCCAGGAGGCCGTGATCCGCCTGGAGCACGGTCAGCCGATCCGCTTCGGCGCGCCGGCCCCCGACGGCCTCGGCTCCAAGGGTGTGGTCCGCGACCCGGCCACCGGCGACCTCAAGGTCATCGACGTGCTGGCGGAGGGCACGGACGGCGTGCTGGTCCACGACGCCCACAACCCCTCGCCCACCACAGCCTTCGCCCTCTCCCGGCTCGCCGACCCCGACACCCTCCACCACACGCCCATCGGCGTGCTGCGCAACGTCAAGCGGCCGGTCTACGACACCCTGATGGCCGACCAGCTGGACTCCGCCATCGAGCAGAAGGGCAAGGGCGACCTCGGCACCCTGCTCACCGGCAGCGACACCTGGACCGTCGTCGGCTGACGACGGTCCCGCAGCCGGCCGTACGCGGCCGGCTGCGGAACGGCGCCCCACCCCGCGGGTGTCCGTACGAGAGCGTCCTGTGGCGCCCCCGTACGGGCACCCGCTCGGCGTTCCCGGGCCGCGCCGCCCGCATACAGCCCGCCGCCGCAGGCAGTCGCACCCGGCCGTTGTCCGCAGAGCGCACCCGTCATGACCGTATATCGGAACACCCATGACAGGCGGGCCGTGTGGCGCTACCGTCACAAGGTCGACGCAGCACCATCAGGAGGGTCCCCTTGCAGTCTCGAAGCGACCGGCGCGCCGGGCTCGCCTATGGCGTCGCCGCGTACACGATGTGGGGCCTGCTGCCGCTGTACTGGCATCTGCTGGACGCCGCCGCGCCGTCCGAGATCCTGGCCCACCGCATGGTGTGGTCGCTGCCCGTCGCCGTCGTGATCCTCGCCGTGCTGCGCCGCTGGGCCTGGATAGGCCCGCTGCTGCGGCAGCCCAAGCGGCTCGGGCTGATCCTGGTCTGCGCCACGGTCATCTCGACGAACTGGTTCCTCTACATCTGGGCGGTCAACGCCGGACATGTCCTGGAGGCGTCGCTCGGCTACTTCATCAACCCGCTGGTCAGCATCGCCTTCGGAGTCCTCGTGCTGCGCGAGCGGCTGCGGCCGTTGCAGTGGGCGGCGGTGGGCGTCGGCGTCCTGGCCGTCGTGGTGATGACCGTCGCCTACGGCAAGGTGCCCTGGATCGCGCTCGGACTGGCCCTGTCGTTCGCGACGTACGGCCTGGTCAAGAAGGGCATCAAGCTCGACGGCATCGAGGGCTTCAGCGCCGAGACGGCGATGCAGCTGCTGCCCGCACTGGGCTACTTGATCTTCCTCGGTGCGCGCGGCGAGTCCAGCTTCGTCAGCGGCGGGGTGGGCCAGGCGCTGCTGCTCGCGGCCTGCGGCATCGCGACCGCGGTGCCGCTGATCTGCTTCGGCGCCTCGGCGGTGCGGCTGCCGCTGACCGTGATCGGGATGATGCAGTACCTGGCGCCGACGTTCCAGTTCGTGCTGGGCCTCACGGTCTTCCACGAGGAGATGCCGCCGGAGCGCTGGGCCGGCTTCGCGCTGGTGTGGCTGGCCCTGGCCGTGCTGACCTGGGACGCGCTGCGCACCTCGCGGCAGGCGCGGCTGGCGCTGGCCGATGCGGCGGCCCGCGCGGGCGAGGCGGCCGCGACGGCCGCGGAGGCGATCCAGCCGGCCGTACCGGCCGCGGAGCCCGAGGGCGGCGGCCTCAGGCCGTGATGTCGCGGGTGGTGAACCGCGCCCAGGCCGCCGCGCCGAACACCGCCGCGTACAGCGCCTGGAGGCCGATGTTCTTCTGTAGCTGGTCCCAGTAGACGGGGTCGCGGAGCAGGTCCGCGAAGGACAGCCAGTAGTGCGGGAAGAGGTACGGCTGGAGGGCCTCCAGCTGCGGGATGGTGTCCAGGATCTGCACCGTGATCAGCAGTCCGACCGTGGTCGCCATGGCGGCTATCCCGCTGGTCGTCAGGGTGGAGACGAACAGTCCGACGGCGGCCACCCCGGTCAGCGACAGGGCCACCACGCCCGCGATGGCCAGCGCCCGCAGCAGCCCCTCACCGAAGGAGACGGACGTACCGGAGAGCAGGGTGACCTCGCCCAGGGGGAACAGCAGCGCTCCGGTCGCCAGCGCGGAGAGCGCCACGACGAGGGTGGCCACCAGGCAGAACGTCAGGGTGGTGGCGTATTTGACCAGCAGCAGTCGGGTACGGCCGGCGGGGGCCACCAGGAGGTAGCGCAGCGTTCCGCCGTGTGCCTCGCCGGCTATGGAGTCGCCCGCGATCACGCCGATCGCCATCGGCAGGAAGAACGGCAGGGTCACCGCGAGCGAGGTGAAGACCAGGAAGAGGCCGTTGTTGGTGACCTGGGAGATGAACGCCGGGCCGCCCTCGCCGCCACCGTGCCCCGCCGCCCGGTCACTGCCGGTCTCGATCTTGACGGCGATGCCGACCAGGATCGGTACGCCCGCGAGCACCGCCAGCAGGGCCAGGGTGCGCCAGCGCCGGAAGGTCGTGGTGATCTCGCTGCGCAGCAGGCCCAGCGACCACAGCGGCCGGGTCCGGCGCGGCAACGCCTCAGCCTGCGACATCGAAGCCCTCCCCGGTCAGCTGCACGAAGACGTCCTCCAGCGAAGCGCGTTCGGTGCCGAAGGCGCGCACCCGCACCCCGGCGTGCACCAGCGCGGCGTTGAGATCCGCCAGCTCCGGCGGCGCCGCGTCGTCCTCCCCACCCGGTGGTTCGCCGGTCACCCGGTCGTCGGTGACCTGAAGGTCGGTCACCCCCTGCTCCTTCAGCACGCGCACCGCGTCCGCCGCGTCCGGGGTGGTCACCGTCAACCGGCCCACGGTGCGCGATCCCAGGACCCGGACGGACAGCTCGGCGACCGTGCCCTGGGTGATCAGCCGGCCGCGGGCCATCACCGCGGCATGGGTGCAGACCTGCTCGATCTCGTCGAGGAGGTGGGAGGAGAGGAAGACGGTGGTGCCGTCCGCCGCCAGCTCGCGGACCAGGGCGCGGATCTCCCGCATGCCCTGGGGGTCCAGGCCGTTGGTCGGCTCGTCGAGGACCAGCAGTTCACGGGGTTGGAGCAGGGCCGCGGCCAGGCCGAGGCGCTGCTTCATGCCGAGCGAGTACGCGCGCGCCTTCTTGCCTGCTGCGGCGGCCAGGCCCACCCGCTCCAGGGCGCGGCCGACCCGCTCCTCACGGGTCCGGGGGTCGGCGACCGGGTCGGCGGCATCGAAGCGCCGCAGATTGTCCCGCCCGCTGAGGAACCCGTAGAGCGCCGGGCCCTCGATGAGCGCGCCGACCTTGGGCAGCACCCGGCGACCGGCCGCGGGCATCGGCTGCCCCAGCACCCGGGCGCTGCCGGCGGTCGCGTCGATCAGGCCCATCAGCATGCGGATGGTGGTGGTCTTGCCGGAGCCGTTGGGGCCGAGGAAGCCGAAGACGCTGCCGCGCGGTACGACCAGATCGAGGCCGTCCACGGCCAGCTGGCCGCCACGGTACGCCTTGGTCAGGCCCCTGGTCTCGATCGCCGGGTCGCCGGTCGGGGGGCGCGCGGGCGCGGGCGGGCGCGCGCCGTCGGGCCCGGCAGCGGGCGGCTGTGGCATCGGCTCCCCCAACGTCGTGCGGATGGCCTGCGGGCGCCCGTCGCACCGCCCAGGGCAGGGCGGCGCGACGGGCGCTCGGTACTGCGGTGGCCCGTTACTTGGCGGCGTTGGCCGCGTCGATCAGGGCCTGCTTGTCGACGGCGCCGACGTAGATCGTGCCGTTGTCCGTCATCAGGGCGTTGACCAGGCGGGTGCTGAAGATCCGGCCGGAGCCGAAGGAGCCGCTGGCCTTCTCGCCGAGGCTGTCCAGGAACTTGCCCGCGTCGCCGCCGACGGCCTGGTCCTTGCCGGTGGGCAGGCCGGGGCCGGCGCCCTTGATGGTGGCGATGGACGTCCAGCCCTTGCCGATGACGTTCAGCCCGCCGAAGTCCTTGTTGAGGTCCTTCATGCCCGCGTGCGGGGCGGCGTGCTTGCCGTGCGCGCGCTCGGCCTTCGCCCGCTCCTTGTCGCCGTCGACGACCTTGGCGCCCTTGGGCGGGGTGAAGGAGAACGTGCTCGCGGCGGGCTTGGCGAAGTCGACGTTGGTGTAGCCGACGTCAATGGCGGCCGCGCCCCCGCTCTTGGGGGTCAGGGTGAACTTCAGCGGCGTTCCGTTGGCGGCGTCCACCGCGACCCGGATCGAGCCGACCGTCGAGGCGGCCTGCTTGGGCTTAATCAGCAGCTGGTAGGCGTCGCGGCCGGCGACCTTGGCGGTGCCGTCGACGGTGATCGAGGTCGTGTCACCGGCCGCCTTCAGGGCCTGCTTCGCCAGGTCCTGCGGGGTGGCGTCCTTCAGGCCCTCGGAAAGGCCCCTGGGCACCTTGCGCTTGCTGTGCCGGCCGGCGTCGGGCGCGGTGCTGTGCAGCGCGGTGTTGCTGCCGCTGTCGTACGCCCAGACCTCCTTGCCGTTGTGGACGATGCTGTACTCGGCGGCCTTGTCGACGATGGACACCCGCTGCTTGTCGGGGCCGTCGGCCGCGACGCGGAGCGTGTGCGCGCCGGATGCCAGCTCCATCAGCTTGCTCTGCGGCGACGCGGACGCGCCGTCCCCGCCCTTCTCGCCGGCGCCCTGACCGCCGCCGAAGCCACCGGCGCCGCCGCCGAGGCCGCCCGGCAGGGACGGCAGGCCGAGGTCCGTGGTGACCCGGACCGTGCCGGAGAGCTGCTGGACGTCCGACGTGGCGATCTTCGCTATCAGGTCCTGCGCCGAGATCTTCGGCAGGTCCGGAGAACCGGAGCCGGCGAACGCGGGAACCAGCCCGATCGTGGCCGCCGCCACTCCCGCCACCGCGACCGGTACGGCGTACCGCACCGCCTTACGGCGCTTCGCGGAGCGCCCCCCGTCCTCTGCGTCGGTGACCTCAGTCGGTTCGTTCGCTGGCATCTGCCCTACCTCCGTCGTCTGCGGCGGCTGCTGCGCTGTCACGCCCCCACCCCTGGGTGATGGTGACCCTTCCGCCGCGGTGTGGTGCTTTCCATCTCACCAAACCAACCGGCGCGGGGCGTCAGCCCGCGGGCGCAACTCGTCGTACTGCTGAGGTATGACGCCGGGTCACTGCGCGGCGGAACACGTACGTCGGGAGTCTGATCGTTCCCTAGGGGACCTGCGGGCAGAGACCCTGAGGGCCGGCCCGCCCCGGCTCATCCGGCGCGGTGGACCACCGCGTCGCACAGGCCCTCAAGGGCCGCCTTGGCCATGCACTCCGGCAGCGGCGCCAGCGTGGCACGCGCCTCCTCGGCGTAGCGCACGGTGTCCCGGCGGGCCTCTTCGAGCGCCGGGTGGGCGCGCAGCCCGGCCAACGCCTCGGCGTGCCGGGCGTCGTCGGTGAGGTCACCGGCCAGCAGCTCGCACAGCGCCCGGTCCTCGGGCGTGCCGGAGCTGCTCTCGGCCCGGGCCCGCAGACGCAGTACGGGCAGCGTCGCGATGCCCTCCCGCAGGTCGGTGCCGGGCGTCTTGCCGGACTCGTGCGAGTCGCTGGCGATGTCCAGGACGTCGTCGGCCAGCTGGAACGCGGTGCCCAGCCGCTCGCCGTACTGGGTGAGGATGTTGGCCATCGACTCCTCGGCGCCCGACATCATGGCGCCGAAGCGGCAGGCGACGGCGACCAGCGAGCCGGTCTTGCCGGCGAGGACGTCCAGGTAGTGGTCGACGGGATCGCGTCCGTCGCGCGGGCCGGCGGTCTCCAGGATCTGGCCGGTCACCAGGCGCTCGAACGCCTCGGCCTGGATGCGGACCGCCTCGGGTCCGAGGTCGGCGAGGATGTGGCTGGCGCGGGCGAAGAGGAAGTCACCGGTCAGCACCGCGACGGAGTTGCCCCAGCGGGCGTTGGCGCTGGCCACGCCGCGGCGCACATCGGCCTCGTCCATCACGTCGTCGTGGTACAGCGTCGCCAGGTGCGTCAGCTCCACGACGACCGCGGAGGGCACCACGCCCGGGCTGTAGGGGTCACCGAACTGGGCGGCCAGCATCACCAGCAGCGGCCGGAACCGCTTGCCGCCCGCGCGCACGAGATGCTGCGCGGCTTCGGTGATGAACGGCACGTCGCTCTTGGTGGCCTCCAGCAGGCCCTCCTCGACAGCCGCCAACCCGGCCTGGACATCGGCCTCAAGAGCCTGGTCCCGCACGCTCAGCCCGAAGGGCCCGACGACGGTCACGAGGGGTACTCCTGTCTGCTGACGATCAAACTGAATGTCGATCTGTCGCTGTCTCCACCATCGGCCAGCGTATCCGGTCGCAGTTCGATCACGGTGAGCGCCCGCCCCTTGAACCGCCCGGGAAGCACAGCGGCGCCCCGTGCGACATGGTGTGGATCACAGTGTGCTGCGGTTTTGACGTCGGAGAGCGGCGGCGGCGGAGGCCATCGCCTTCCCGGCCGTCCCGACCGTCCCGCACGTCCCGCACGTCACAGCCGTGACGGGAGGGCCGAATACCCACGCCGACCACCCGCTCTTCGGCCATCTTCGCAGGCCTCGCGGGGCACATCGGCCCGCCCCGGCCGGGCGGGCCGGCGCGGAGCAACGGCCGGGCGGCGCGGCCGGGCAGCAGCCGGCAGGTAGGGACGCGCCTGCCGACCGGCTCCGCTGCCGAAATCACCTCCGGTAGCGGCGACTTCCAGCACACCGCCGGCCCTCGCTCCGCGTCGGCGCCGCGGGGCGCCCACCGAGGCCGCGCCCCGTCCGTGGTCACCCGTACGCCCGCACCACCGCCCGCGCCAGCCGGGGCGAGGCGAACTCCGTCCCGCACACGAAGCGCATCACCGGGCCGAACGACGCGGCCGCCGGCAGCCCCGTGAAGTACAGCCCCGGTACGGACGAGCCGAATCCGGCGTCCAACAGGGGCCCACCAGCCCGCGCCACGATCTCGGTGCGCAGCCCCTGCCCCAGGAAGTCCAGCGCCGCCAGGTCCATCCGGTAGCCGGTTGCGGCCAGCACGTGGTCGGCGGTCAGCTCCCCGCCCTGCCCGTCGGCGCCGCGCAGCGCCAGTACGGGGCGACCGTCGCGGACCGTCGCCCGGACGATCCGCCGGCCCTGAGTGACCTGCACCCGGCCGGCGAAACGCTCCCGCAGCCACCAGGCGCCCCGCGGGCCCAGCACCCGTCGCACCAGAAAGCGCCGCACCGGCGCCGGCAACCGGCGGAAGCCACCGGCGTGGTACGACAGCGCATACAACGACCAGGCGTTGCCGAACGGAGACGACGGGCGCAGCCGCGGCTGACGGTCCGGCGGCGCCCCGAAGCCCACCGCGGCCGGCCCGCGCGCCACCACCCGTACGGACGCCGCCCCCGCCTCGGCCAACAGCACCGCGCTCTCCAGTGCCGACTGTCCGGCCCCGACCACCACCACCTCGCGGCCGGCCAGCACCGACAGATCATGGTGCTGCGAGCTGTGGGAGACGGGCCCGGTGGCGGACGGCCCGTCCGGGACGGCGGCGGACAGTTCGGGCGGCAGGTGGGCCAGACCGCTCAGCCCGGTGGCGACGACCACCGCCCGCGCACCGAACAGCTCACCGCTGTCCAGTTTCAGCTCGAAGCCGTCGGCCTTCCGGTCCACCGAGACCACCCGGACCTGCTCCAGATCGGGCAGCAGCCGCTGCTGGACCCACTGCCCGTACCGGACGAACGTCTCGACGGGGATGACGTCCCAGTCCGACGCGTAACGCCCCTCCCCCGCCGCCGCGCAGTAGTCGCCGAGGGTGTGGCCGGTCTGCGGGACGTCGATGCTGGAGGCGGCCGGGGTCGACTTGAGCAGCATGCCCGCGGGCATCTGCGCCTGCCAGCTCACCATCGGCCGTCCGAAGACCCGCACCGGCAGGCCACGGGCCCGTAGGTGCGCGGCCGTCGACAGGCCGTACGGGCCGGCCCCGATGACTGCTATCGAAGTGCTCAATGCGGTCCCTCCCCTTGCCTTGGTGGTGTGTCGGTGCCCGCCCGGCGACCGGCCCGGTGCAACTGCACCAGGTGTCTGGCGCCCGGCCCGACGGACCGCGCGAGCATCGTGAAGAACGGCAGCGGGTCGTCGCCGGCGAACCACGCCAACTCGGTTCCGGTGGGCCGGGCGGGGGCGTGCGGGGCGGTGCAGCCGCTGCGCCGGTAGGCGAGCAGCGCGGGCAGATCGACGTTCTCGACGACGAAGCGGTGCCCGGCCCGCTGGACGCCCCCGGGGACGGCGCGCCCGGTCAGGTGCAGGTGCAGCGCGCGCACCACGTCGACCCCGGCGGTGTTCTCGAAGAGCCGGAACTGGGCGCCCATCCGCGGGTTGAAGTCGAGCAGTTTGTACCGGCCGTCCCGGCGGTCGAACCGCCAGTCCAGGTCGGCGATCCCGGTGAACCCGATGCCCTTGATGAACTGCCCGGCCGTCCGGGCGAGTTCGGGGTTGTCGACGACGTACGCGCAGGCCGTCATGCCGGCGTGCGGCGGCCAGGAGCGCACCTTGACGCCGGTGAACAGGGCCAGCGGCGCGCCGCCCGCACCGCAGCAGGCGTGCACGATCCAGTCCTCGGCCTGCTCCCGCGGCAGGTACTCCTGGAGGATCACGCCCGGCCGCGGCCCCCAGTCCCGCGCCAGGTCCAGCAGGTGCTCCGGGCCCCCGATCCGGGTCGTACCGGCGACCGCGGGCGCGCTGCGCCGTACGAACGCCTCGCGGTTCTTGGCCACCACCGGGAAGCGCGCCCGCCGGGCATACGCCTCGATCTCCGCGTACGAGGCGGGGAAGGCGGCGGCGGGCGAGGGCACGCCGTGGGCGACGCACAGCTCGTGCAGGCCCTGTTTGCTGGCCAGCCGGCGCGGCAGACCGGCCGCCACCCGGGGGAAGAGAAACGATCCGGCGAGCGCCTCCGCGTGCTCGGCGATCAGCACCGCGGCCTCTTCGTCGGTGGGGATCAGCACCGCCGGCCGGCCGATCCGACGACCGATCCGCAGCAGCCCGGCGACCAACCGCTCCGGCTCCTCGCTCCCGGTGGTCGGCCAGACGAAGCGACCGCGCAGATAGCGGGAGGCCGCCGCCGGGGTGAAACGGTCCTCCGTGACGGCGTACATGGGCACACCGAGCCGGCCCAGACTGCGGATCGCCCCCACACCGCCGTGGTGCAGGGGGTAAGCCCCGATCTTGACGATCAGCCCGGGCACACTCCGGTCCATCACAGGCCGGTCCACCACGAGCCGTGCGCCCCTACGAGCCACGTGTCCCCCTTACGGAACGGCCCCTCCCCGACCCGTGCCAGGAGGAAGCTAGGACCGAATTGCGCAGTCCTGCAAGGCTTTTCCGGACATTGCCGAGTCTTGGAGCGTACGGGGTGGTACGGCGGCGGACGCGGTCGTCCGCGCCCGGCCGCGCACGCCCCGCGGCCGGGGAGAAGGGCGCGGCCGGGTCCGCCCTGGCGTGCCCCGGGCCGCGGGACGCTCACCCGGCCGGCCGGCCCCCTGGCGCGAGTTATCCACAGGCCTCATCGCCTCGGCTCGCCCGGCCGTACTCTGATCGACAGAGCCGCCGGCCAGGGCATTCACCAGCCCCCGACCGGTCCGGCCGCCCACCGGCGACGACGAACGCGAGGAGCTGTCCATGCCCGAGCAGAGCCCGTTCGACCTGGCAGAAGGCGACCCCTTCGGCCCGCACAACCTCCCCTACGGCGTCTTCAGTACCACCGACGCGCCCGACCAGCACCGCCTCGGCGTCCGCTACGGCACCCACGTCCTCGACCTGAGCGCCCTGCCCAGCGCCCTGCCCGCCGCCATCCACCCCCACGCCGAACTGCTCGCCGCGCCGACCCTCAACCCCCTGCTGGCCGCCGGGCGCCCCGTCTGGCAGCAGATCCGCGCGGCCGTCCACAGCGCCATGACCGACCCCACGCACCGCGACGAAGTGGCGCCGCTGCTCCACCCGTTGGACGAGGTCACCCTGCACCTCCCCTTCGAGGTCGCCGACTACGTCGACTTCTACTCCAGCGAGCACCACGCCACCAACGCCGGCCGGATCTTCCGCCCGGACGGCGCCGCCCTGCCCCCCAACTGGAAGCACCTGCCGATCGGTTACCACGGCCGGGCGGGCACCGTCGTCGCCACGGGCACCCCGGTCGTGCGACCCAACGGACAGCGCAAGGCACCCACCGACGCGGCACCGAGCTTCGGCCCATCCACCCGCCTCGACATCGAGGCCGAGATCGGCTTCGTCGTCGGCACGCCGTCCACGCTCCACGAGCCCGTCGGACTCGGCTCCTTCCGCGACCACGTCTTCGGCGTCTGCCTCGTCAACGACTGGTCCGCCCGCGACATCCAGGCCTGGGAGTACGTACCGCTCGGCCCGTTCCTCGGCAAGTCCTTCGCCACCTCCGTCTCCGCCTGGATCACCCCGCTCGACGCCCTCGACGCGGCCCGCACGCCACCGCCCGCCCGGGACGTGCCCCTGCTGCCCTACCTCGACGACGCGACCGCCGAACCGGGCGGCATCGACATCCGCATCGAGGTGCGCATCAACGACGAGACCGTCTCCCGGCCCCCGTTCTCCGCCATGTACTGGACCGCCGCCCAGCAACTGGCCCATATGACCGTCAACGGCGCCTCCCTCCGCACCGGCGACCTGTTCGCCTCCGGTACCGTCTCCGGCCCCGAACCCGACCAGCTCGGCTGCCTGCTGGAGCTCACCCAGGGCAAGGGCCCCTACCTCCAGGACGGCGACGAGGTCTCCCTCACTGCCTGGGCGCCCGGCCCCGACGGTGCCCGGATCGGGCTGGGCGAGGTCACCGGGCGCATCCTGCCCGCCCCCGCCGTCCCGGACCGCGAGGCGACATGACCGGCGATCCGCTCACCCTCCCCGAGGAGTTGCTCCTCCTCGCGCTCGATCCGGTCCGCGGCCGCCCCCTGAACAACCCCAAGTACCTCCGGTACGGACTGGCCGGCGCGGCGCTGGCCGACCTGGAGACGGCCGGCCGGATCGCGGTCGACCGGGGCGACCGGATCACGGTGACCAACCCACTGCCGCTGGGCGACCCGATACTCGACCACGCCCTGGCGGCGCTCCCCGCGCCGACCAAGGGCGGCAACGGCATCAAGGCACACCGGTGGGTACACCGCTCCGGCCGCTCCGTCCAGGAGCTGTGCCTCCGCCGGCTGGAGGAGCGCGGCGCGCTGCGCAGGGAGCCCCACCGGGCCCTGGGCCTCTTCCCGTACGACCGCTTCCCGGCCGGCCCGGTGGACCTGGCCGCCCCGGCCCGCGCCCGCTTCACGGCAGCGGCCGACGCCCGGTTCCCCGACCGGCGCGGCCGTCTGCTGGCGGCCCACGCCTCGGCAACCGACCTGGACGCCCGACTGCTGCCGGGCAGCGCCCATCGACCGCTGCGTCGCGACCTCCGACGCCTGGCCAAGGAGGAGTGGACCGCGTACGCCGCCTTCCGCGCCGTCCAGCACGACAAGAGCGCGGCGGGGGGCGGGGGCTAGGGGGACGGAGGCGGGTGGGGTGGAGGGGCGGGGCGGGGGGGCGGGGGGGGAGGGCCCCCGAGGCGGTGAGAGCGACCAAGGCAGACAGTTCCCACGCCCCCCTCCTCCCACCTCGCCCGCTTCGCACCCTTCATCCGCCTCGACCGCCTTTCCCCACCCCCGCCCCACCCTCTTCCCCACCCCGACCGTCGTTCCGTCACAGCCCCACATCAAGTCCGTACCGGCGCTGCCGCAATCCGAACGAGGGAGCGGAAGGGCCCGGGTGCGCTGCTAGCCTCACGTCTCCCTGTCCCACAACGGAGGAGACGTACGTGCGCAAGGCAGCGCAGATCGCCGGGGCGGCAGCCATCGCCGCGATGCTGCTCAGCGGCTGCGGAAGCAGCGGCGACAAGGGCAGCGACAGCAAGCCGAGCAAGACGCCGGAGGCCGCGCCGTCGACTCCGGGAGGCGCCGACAAGCCCGCGAGCCCCAACGCGGTCGAGGGCGCATGGAAGGCCGACTCGAGCAGCAGCCCGCTGATCCTCGTGATCACCAAGGGCACCGTTGCCTTCAGCAATGGCCACAAGTCCGCCTGCCTGGGCAAGGTCCAGGAGATGGCCGGTATGACCATGGCCGCGCTGAAGTGCACCGACGGGGACACCACCCGCACCATGGGCACGCTCAAGCCCGGTTCCGACGGCAAGACCCTGACCGTCGACTGGAAGAACGGCCCCACCGAGAAGTACACCAAGTCCAGCGATGGCAGCGTGAAGATTCCGGACATGCCGGAGCTGCCGAGCGGTATGCCCAAGAGCTGACCGCCGCCCGCGCGCCGACGGCCGCCGTCCGAGCCCCACAGGGGATCCGGGCGGCGGCCGTCGGCGCGCGTTGACGCGGCGGATGCTCAGCGCACGAAGATTCCCGCCTGGCCGGCCAGGTCGAGGAAGTACTGCGGCGCCAGGCCCAGCACCAGCGTGGCCGCGACGCCGATGGCGATGGCCGCGGTCGTCAGCGGACTGGGCACCGCGACGGTCGGGCCGTCCGCCTTGGGCTCGTTGAAGAACATCAGCACGATGACGCGGATGTAGAAGAACGCGGCGATGGCGGACGCGATGACACCGACCACCACCAGCCAGCCGGCGCCGCTCTGTGCGGCCGCCTTGAACACCGCGAACTTCCCGGCGAAGCCGGAGGTCAGCGGGATGCCCGCGAAGGCCAGCAGGAACACCGCGAAGACCGCGGCCACCAGCGGCGAACGCCGGCCCAGCCCGGCCCACTTGGACAGCTGGGTGGCCTCGCCGCCCGCGTCCCGCACCAGCGTGACGACGGCGAAGGCGCCGAGCGTCACGAAGGAGTAGGCGGCGAGGTAGAAGAGCACCGAGGAGATGCCGTCCTCGCTGGTGGCGATGACACCGGCCAGGATGAAACCGGCGTGTGCGATGGAGGAGTAGGCCAGCAGGCGCTTGATGTCCGTCTGCGTGATGGCGAGGACGGCGCCGCCCAGCATGGTGACGATCGCGACGCCCCACATCACCGGTCGCCAGTCCCAGCGCATGCCCGGCAGGACGACGTACAGCAGACGCAGCAGCGCGCCGAACGCCGCGACCTTGGTGGCGGCCGCCATGAAGCCGGTGACCGGGGTGGGGGCGCCTTGGTAGACGTCCGGGGTCCACATGTGGAACGGCACCGCGCCGACCTTGAACAGCAGCCCCATCAGCACCAGCGCCCCACCGATCAGCAGCAGCGCGTCACTGCTCATCGAGCCGGCCAGCGCCGGGTCGATCTGCTTGGCGCCGTCCGAGACCACCTCGGCGATTCCGGCGTACGTCACCGTGCCGGCGTAGCCGTAGAGCAGGGCCACACCGAACAGCAGGAAGGCGGAGGAGAAGGCGCCGAGGAGGAAGTACTTCACCGCGGATTCCTGGGACAGCAGCCGCTGGCGGCGGGCCAGCGCGCACAGGAGGTACAGCGGGAGGGAGAAGACCTCCAGCGCGACGAAGAGCGTCAGCAGGTCGTTGGCGGCGGGGAACACCAGCATGCCGCCGACGGCGAAGAGCAGGATCGGGAAGACCTCGGTGGTGGTGAACCCGGCCTTGACCGCGGCCTGTTCGGCCGCTCCGCCGGGGACGGCGGCGGGCTGGGCCGCGAAGGAGTCCACGGGTTTGCCGTGCGCCGCCGGGTCGAGCCGGCGCTCGGCGAAGGTGAAGACGGCGATCAGGGACACCAGCAGGATCGTGCCCTGGAGGAACAGCGCGGGGCCGTCGACGGCGATGGCGCCCATCGCGGCGATATGTGCCTTGGACGAGCCGAAACCGCCGGCCGCCAGGCCGATCACCGCGGCGAACGCGGCCGCCAGCGCCACCAGGGACAGCAGCAACTGGGCGTAGTAGCGGTTGCGGCGCGGTACCAGCGCCTCGACGAGGATGCCGACGACCGCGGCGCCGAGGACGATCAGGGTCGGCGACAGCTGGGCGTACTCGATGTGCGGCCCCGGGATCTTGCCCGGCGCGCCGGCCGCCACTGTCCACAGGCTGTGGACACTTGCCACGGAACTCACTTCGCGGCCTCCACGTCTTGATCGTTCACGGTGTGGCCGTGCCGGTCCGCACCGGGTACGGCGTTCACCTGCACCGTGGGCTTGGGGTCCTTCTTGTCGACGACGGACAGGGTGTGTTCGACCGCCGGGTTGACGATGTCGGTGAGCGGCTTCGGGTACACCCCGAGGAAGATCAGCAGCGCGATCAGCGGTGCCACCACCACCAGCTCCCGGACCCGCAGGTCGGGCATGCCTTTCACCTCGGCCTTCACCGGTCCGGTCATCGTCCGCTGGTAGAGGACGAGGACGTAGAGGGCGGCGAGGACGATGCCGAAGGTGGCGATGACGGCGATGACCGGGTAGCGGCTGAAGGTGCCGACCAGGACGAGGAATTCGCTGACGAACGGCGCCAGGCCGGGCAGCGACAGGGTGGCCAGACCGCCGATGAGGAAGGTGCCGGCGAGGACCGGGGCGACCTTCTGCACGCCGCCGAAGTCCGCGATCAGGCGCGAGCCGCGGCGGCTGATCAGGAAGCCGGCCACCAGCATCAGAGCCGCGGTCGAGATGCCGTGGTTGACCATGTAGAGCGTGGCGCCGCCCTGGCCCTGGGACGTCATCGCGAAGATGCCCAGGATGATGAAGCCGAAGTGGGAGATCGAGGCGTAGGCGACCAGGCGCTTGATGTCCCGTTGGGCGACCGCGAGCAGCGCGCCGTAGACGATGCTGATCAGCGCGAGGACGAGGATGACCGGGGTGGCCCAGCTGCTGGCCTCCGGGAAGAGCTGGAGGCAGAAGCGGAGCATCGCGAACGTGCCGACCTTGTCGACCACGGCGGTGATCAGCACCGCGACCGGGGCGGTCGACTCGCCCATGGCGCCGGGCAGCCAGGTGTGCAGCGGCCACAGCGGCGCCTTCACCGCGAAGGCGAAGAAGAAGCCGAGGAAGAGCAGCCGTTCGGTGCCGGTGGCGATGTCCAGTGTGCCGGCGGCCCGCGCCTCGACGATCTGTTGCAGCGAGAAGGTACCGGTGCCGAGTTGGTGGGCGGTGACGGCGTACAGCCCGATCACCGCGGCCAGCATGATCAGTCCGCCGGCGAGGTTGTAGAGCAGGAACTTCACCGCGGCGTAGGAGCGCCGGCCGGCGGCCTGCTCCTCGCCGTCCGCTCCCGCGCGGTCCCCGAAGCCGCCGATGAGGAAGTACATCGGGATCAGCATGGCTTCGAAGAAGATGTAGAAGAGGAAGACGTCGGTGGCCTCGAACGAGATCACCACCATCGCCTCGACGGCCAGGATCAGCGCGAAGAAGCCCTGGGTGGGCCGCCACCGCCGGTTGGGCTTCGCCTCTTCCAGGGGGTCGGCGTCGTGCCAGCCGGCCAGGATGATGAAGGGGATCAGCAGGGTGGTCAGCGCGATCAGCGCGACGGCGATGCCGTCCACGCCGAGTTCGTAGCGGACGCCGAAGTCCGGGATCCAGGCGTGTGATTCGGTGAGTTGGTACGGGCCCTTCGCGCCGGGGTCGAAGCGGACGGCGATGACCAGGGCCAGCGCGAGGGTGAGCAGCGAGAAGAGCAGCGCGAGCCATTTGGCAGCGGTGCGCTTGGCGGCGGGCAGGGCGGCGGTGGCGATCGCACCGATCGCCGGCACCACGGCCGCTGCCGTCAGCAGGGGAAACGACATGGCTCAGACACCCCTCATCAGCAGGGTCGCGGCGACGAGAACGGCGGCCCCGCCCAGCATCTGGACCGCGTACGAGCGGACGAAGCCGCTCTGCAACTTGCGCAGCAGGCCGGAGAGCCCGCCCATGGAGGCCGCCGTGCCGTTGACCGCGCCGTCCACCAGGGAGCGGTCGAGCTGGACGAGCGTGGTGGTGAGGTGGCCACCGCCGCGGACGAAGACGATGTCGTTGAAGTCGTCCTGGAGCAGGTCGCGGCGGGCGGCCCGGGTCAGCAGCGATCCGCGTGGGGCGAGCACCGGCACCGGCTTGCGGCCGTACATCAGCCAGGCGATGCCGACACCGATGAGCAGGACGACGATCGTCGAGGCGGTGACCGCGGTGGCGCTGACCGGGGAGTGGCCGTGCGAGAACGAGGTGACGGGCTCCAGCCACGTCACGAAGGCCTCGTTGATGCTGAACAGCCCGCCCGCGAAGACCGATCCGACGGCCAGCAGGACCATGGGGATGGTCATGATCTTCGGCGACTCGTGCGGATGGGTCGTGCCGGCGTCCCAGCGCTTCTCCCCGAAGAACGTCATCAGCATCACCCGCGTCATGTAGAACGCGGTGATCGCGGCGCCCAGGAGGGCCGCGCCGCCGAGGATCCAGCCCTCGGTGCCGCCCTTGGCGAAGGCCGCCTCGATGATCTTGTCCTTGGAGAAGAAGCCAGACAGGCCGGGGAAGCCGATGATCGCCAGATAGCCGAGGCCGAAGGTGACGAAGGTGACCGGCATGTACGTCCGCAGGCCCCCGTACTTCCGCATGTCGACCTCGTCGTTCATGCCGTGCATGACGGATCCGGCGCCGAGGAAGAGCCCGGCCTTGAAGAAGCCGTGCGTCACCAGGTGCATGATCGCGAAGGCGTAGCCGATCGGGCCGAGGCCGGCGGCCAGGATCATGTAGCCGATCTGCGACATCGTCGAGCCGGCCAGCGCCTTCTTGATGTCGTCCTTGGCGCAACCGACGATCGCACCGAAGAGGAGGGTGACCGCGCCGACCACGACGACCGCCAGCTGGGCGTCCGGCGCGGCGTTGAAGATCGCCCCGGAGCGGGTGATCAGGTACACGCCGGCGGTGACCATGGTGGCGGCGTGGATCAGGGCCGAGACCGGGGTCGGGCCCTCCATCGCGTCGCCGAGCCAGGACTGTAGCGGCACCTGCGCCGACTTGCCGCAGGCGGCCAGCAGCAGCATCAGTCCGATGACGGTCAGCTTGCCTTCGGAGGCGTCGCCCGTGGCGGCGAGCACCGGGCCGAAGGTGAACGTCCCGAACGTCGTGAACATCAGCATGATCGCGATGGACAGGCCCATGTCGCCGACGCGGTTGACGACGAACGCCTTCTTGGCCGCGGTGGCCGCGCTGGGCTTGTGCTGCCAGAACCCGATGAGGAGGTACGAGGCGAGGCCGACGCCCTCCCAACCGACGTACAGCAGGAGGTAGTTGTCGGCGATGACGAGCAGCAGCATCGCCGCGAGAAAGAGGTTGAGGTAGCCGAAGAAGCGGCGGCGCCGCTCGTCGTGCTCCATGTAGCCGATCGAGTAGATGTGGATCAGTGATCCGACTCCGGTGATCAGCAGGACGAAGGTCATGGACAGCTGGTCGAGCTGGAAGGCGACGTCGGCCCGGAAGCCGCCGACCGGGATCCAGCTGAACAGGTGCTGGTGCAGCGCACGGTGCTCGGGGCTCTTGCCGAGCATGTCGGCGAAGAGCGCCAGCCCGACGGCGAAGGACGCCACCGCGAACAGCGAGCCGATCCAGTGGCCGGCGCGGTCGAGTCGGGTGCCGCCACACAGCAGCAGGGCCGCACCGACCAGCGGTGCCGCGACCAGCAGCGCGATCAAGTTCTCCACTTTGTGCGACCCCTTACAGCTTCATCAGGCTGGCGTCGTCGACCGAGGCCGTATGACGGGTGCGGAAGATCGACACGATGATCGCCAGGCCGACCACGACCTCGGCCGCGGCGACGACCATCGTGAAGAAGGCGATGATCTGGCCGTCCAGATTCCCGTGCATCCGGGAGAAGGTGACGAAGGCGAGGTTGCAGGCGTTGAGCATCAACTCGATGCACATGAACACCACGATGGCGTTCCGCCTGATCAGCACCCCGGCCGCGCCGATGGTGAACAGCAGGGCGGCGAGATAGAGGTAGTAGACCGGGTTCACTTGGTGGCTCCCTCGGTGTGCTCCTTCGGCGCCGCGCCACCGGACGGGCCGGGCCCGGGCTCGTCCTCCGAGCCGCGCCCCAGCCAGTCCTCGGAGCGCCGCTCCAGCGCCTTGAGCTCGGCGAGCGACTCGCCGGAGACGTCGCGGACCTGGCCGCGCTCGCGCAGCGTCTTGCTGACGGTCAGCTCGGACGGGGTGCCGTCGGGCAGCAGGCCGGGGATGTCCACGGCGTTGTGCCGGGCGTAGACACCCGGGGCGGGCAGCGGCGGGATCTGCTTGCCCTCGCGGATCCGCGCCTCGGACTGCTCGCGCTGCGTCCTGGCGCGCTGGGTGCGCTCCCGGTGGGTGAGCACCATCGCGCCGACGACCGCCGTGATCAGCAGTGCGCCGGTGAGTTCGAAGGCGTAGACGTACTTGGTGAAGACGAGGGCGGCCAGGCCCTGGACGTTGCCGCCGGCGTTCGCCTCGCCCAGGCCGTTGAACTCCTTGAGCGAGGCGTTGCCGATGCCGGCGATCAGCAGGACGCCGAAGCCGATGCCCAGGCCGGCGGCGAGCCAACGCTGGCCTTTGAGGGTCTCCTTGAGGGAGTCCGCGGCGGTGACGCCGACCAGCATCACCACGAACAGGAACAGCATCATGATCGCGCCGGTGTAGACGACGATCTGGACGACGCCGAGGAAGTAGGCGCCGTTGGCGAGGTAGAAGACCGCCAGCACGATCATGGTGCCGGCCAGCGAGAGGGCGCTGTGCACGGCCCGCTTCATCAGGATCGTGCACAGCGCGCCGATGACGGCGACGGTGCCCAGGATCCAGAACTGGACGGCCTCTCCCGTGGAGGTCGCGGAGAGCGCGAGGCCGGTCATGCCTGCACCCCCTCGTCGGTGGGCCGCTCTCCCTTGGAGACGGCGACTTGGCGGACCGTTCCGGGCGCGGCCTCGGTGACCAGCCCGTTGTAGTAGTCCTTCTCCGTCATGCCGGGGTAGATCGCGTGCGGCGAGTCGACCATGGTGTCCTCCAGGCCGACGAGCAGCTCCTCCTTGGTGTAGATGAGCGAAGTGCGGGACCGGTCGGCGAGTTCGTACTCGTTCGTCATCGTGAGGGCGCGGGTCGGGCAGGCCTCCACGCACAGGCCGCACAGGATGCAGCGGAGGTAGTTGATCTGGTAGACGCGGCCGTAGCGCTCACCCGGCGAGTAGCGCTCCTCGTCGGTGTTGTCCGCGCCCTCGACGTAGATCGCGTCCGCCGGGCAGGCCCAGGCGCACAGCTCGCAGCCGATGCACTTCTCCAGCCCGTCCGGATGGCGGTTGAGCTGATGGCGGCCGTGGAAACGGGGCGCCGTCGGCTTCTTCTCCTCCGGGTACTGCTCGGTCAGCCGCTTCTTGAACATGGCCTTGAAGGTCACGCCGAAGCCGGCCACGGGGTTCTGGAACTCAGGCACCGTCGCCCCCCTTTCCGTCGGATTCGTTTCCGTCACTGACAGTGTCCACTCGACCACTGACAATCAACTCCCGGTCACGTCGCGGCCGTCGACGCGGCACCGGCGGCAGGCTCTGTCCGGGCAGCGGCGGTACCGGGAAGCCGCCGGCCATGGGGTCGAAGGCCTCTCCGTCCCCGTCCTTCTCCGCTTCGGCCTCCCCGCGCCGGAGGAAGTCCACGACGAGGGAGACCAGCAGCAGGGCGACGGCGCCGCCGGCCACGTACAGCACGATCTGCGAGAAGTTGTAGCCCTCGTTCTTCAGCGCCCGGACGGTGGCGACCAGCAGCAGCCAGACCAGCGAGACCGGGATGAGGACCTTCCAGCCCAGCTTCATCAGCTGGTCGTAGCGCACCCGGGGGAGCGTGCCGCGCAGCCAGATGAAGAAGAACAGCAGCAGCTGCACCTTGATCGTGAACCAGAGCATCGGCCACCAGCCGTGGTTCGCGCCCTCCCAGAAGCCGGAGATCGGGTACGGGGCCCGCCAGCCGCCCAGGAAGAGGGTGGTGGCCACCGCCGAGACCGTCACCATGTTCACGTACTCGGCGAGCATGAACATCGCGAACTTGATGGACGAGTACTCGGTGTTGAAGCCGCCGACCAGGTCGCCCTCGGACTCCGGCATGTCGAACGGCGCCCGGTTGGTCTCGCCGACCATCGTCGCGATGTAGATGAGGAAGGACACCGGCAGCAACAGGACGTACCAGCGGTTCTGCTGGGACTCCACGATGGTCGAGGTCGACATCGACCCGGAGTACAGGAAGACCGACGCGAAGGCCGCGCCCATCGCGATCTCGTACGAGATCATCTGCGCGCACGAGCGCAGACCGCCGAGCAGCGGGTACGTCGAGCCGGAGGACCAGCCCGCCAGCACGATGCCGTAGATGCCGACCGAGGCGGTGGCGAGGATGTAGAGGATGCCGATCGGCAGGTCGGTCAGCTGCATCGGGGTGCGGACGCCGAAGATCGAGACCTCGTTGTCGGCGGGCCCGAAGGGGATCACCGCGATCGCCATGAAGGCCGGGATGGCCGCCACGATCGGCGCGAGGACGTACACCGCCTTGTCGGCCCGCTTGACGACCAGGTCCTCCTTCAGCATCAGCTTGATGCCGTCGGCGAGCGACTGGAGCATCCCCCAGGGACCGTGCCGGTTGGGCCCGATGCGGAGCTGCATCCAGGCGACGACCTTGCGCTCCCAGACGATCGAGAACAGCACCGTCAGCATCAGGAACGCGAAGCAGAAGACCGCCTTGATGACGACCAGCCACCACGGGTCGCGGCCGAACATCGACAGGTCTTCCTGGGCCAGCGCACCACCCGCCGTGGCCAGTTGGTCGAGCTGCATCATGCGTCCACCTCCTCGGCCGGCTCCGGCGCGCCCGGGGCGGCGGAGATCTTCACCAGGTCACCGGGGCGCGCCCCGGTGTCGGCGGCGACGCCACCGCCCGTGGAGTTGAGCGGCAGCCACACCACCCGGTCGGGCATCGGCGTGACCTGGAGCGGCAGGCGGACCGAGCCGGCCGGGCCGCTGACCGCCAGCACGTCGCCGTCCTTGACCCCGGTCTCCTGCGCGGTGGTCGGCGAGAGTCGGGCGACGGCGGCGTGCCGGGTGCCGGCCAGCGCCTCGTCGCCCTCCTGGAGCACCCCGTGGTCCAGCAGCAGCCGGTGCCCGGCGAGGACGGCCTCGCCGGTGTCGGGCCGCGGCATCGGACGCCCGGTCTCCAGGGGGTCGCCCGCGTGCGGGCCGTCCCAGCTGCCCAGCCGGTCCATCTCTCGGCGTACGGAGCGGATGTCGGGCAGGCCCAGGTGGACGTCCATGGCGTCGGCGAGCATCTGTAGCACCCGCAAGTCCGGCTGGAGTTGGCGGCGGGTCATCTGGTCCGGTTTGAGCGCCGCCTCGAACAGCCTGGCCCGGCCCTCCCAGTTGAGGAACGTTCCGGCCTTCTCCACCACGGCCGCCACCGGGAGCACCACGTCCGCCCGCTCGGTGACCCTGGAGGGCCGCAGCTCCAGGCTGACCAGGAAGCCGACCTCGTCCAGGGCGGTCAGGGCGCGGGCCGGGTCCGGGAGGTCGGCGACCTCGACGCCCGCCACCAGGAGGGCGCTGAGTTCGCCGGTCGCCGCGGCCTCGATGATCTGGCCGGTGTCCCGGCCGTGCCGGTGCGGCAGCGCGGCCACGCCCCAGGCGGCGGCGACCTCGTCGCGGGCCCGCGGGTCGGTGGCCGGCCGGCCGCCGGGCAGCAGACCGGGCAGCGCACCCGCCTCCAGCGCCCCGCGTTCGCCGGCCCGCCGCGGCATCCACACCAGGTGGGCGCCGGTGGCGGAGGCAGCGCGGACCGCGGCGGTCAGTCCGCCGGGCACCGCCGCAAGCCGCTCGCCGACGACGATCACCGCGCCCTCCGTGCGCAGCGCCTCGGCCGCGGCGCGCCCCTCGCCGCCCAGGCCGGCGCCGCCGGCCAGCTCCCCTTGGGCCAGCGCCGTCAGCCACTCGGTCTCGGTGCCGGGTGCGGCCGGGAGCAGCGTGCCGCCGGCCTTGATCAGGCCGCGGGTGGCGTGGCTGGCCAGCCCGTAGGTGCGCTGTCCGTGCTTGCGGTGTGCCTTGCGCAGCCGCAGGAAGACGCCGGGGGCCTCCTCCTCGGCCTCGATGCCGGCCAGCAGGACGGCCGGTGCCTGCTCCAGGGCGGTGTAGGTGACTCCCGCACCATCCAGGTCACGGCCTCGGCCGGCGACCCGGGCCGCCAGGAAGTCGGCCTCCTCGGCGCTGTGCACCCGGGCCCGGAAGTCGATGTCGTTGGTGTGCAGCGCGATCCGGGCGAACTTGGCGTAGGCGTAGGCGTCCTCGACGGTCAGCCGGCCGCCGGTCAGGACGCCGGCGCGGCCCCTGGCTGCGGCCAGCCCGCGGGCCGCCGCCTGAAGGGCCTCCGGCCAGCTCGCCGGCTCCAGTTCACCGGACTCCCGGTTGCGCACCAACGGGTGCTCCAGCCGGTCGCGCTGCTGCGCGTAGCGGAACGCGAAGCGCCCCTTGTCGCAGATCCACTCCTCGTTGACCTCGGGGTCGTTGGCGGCCAGCCGACGCAGGACCTTGCCGCGCCGGTGGTCGGTACGGGTCGCGCAGCCGCCGGCGCAGTGCTCGCACACCGACGGCGAGGAGACCAGGTCGAACGGGCGGGAGCGGAAGCGGTACGCGGCGGAGGTGAGCGCGCCGACCGGGCAGATCTGGATGGTGTTCCCGGAGAAGTACGACTCGAAGGGGTCGCCCTCTCCGGTGCCGACCTGTTGGAGGGCGCCGCGTTCGAGCAGCTCGATCATCGGGTCGCCGGCGATCTGGTTGCTGAAGCGGGTGCAGCGCGCGCACAGCACACAGCGCTCGCGGTCCAGCAGCACCTGGGTGGAGATCGGCACCGGCTTGGCGAAGGTGCGCTTCCTGCCCTCGAAGCGCGACTCCGGGTCGCCGACCTGCATCGCCTGGTTCTGGAGCGGGCACTCGCCGCCCTTGTCGCAGACCGGGCAGTCCAGCGGGTGGTTGATCAGCAGCAGCTCCATCACCCCGCGCTGGGCCTTCTCGGCCACCGGGGAGGTCAGCTGCGACTTGACGACCATGCCGTCGGTGCAGGTGATGGTGCAGGAGGCCATCGGCTTGCGCTGGCCCTCGACCTCGACGATGCACTGCCGGCAGGCGCCCGCCGGGTCCAGCAGCGGGTGGTCGCAGAAGCGCGGGATCTCGATGCCGAGGAGTTCGGCGGCGCGGATGACCAGCGTCCCCTTGGGGACGGAGATCTCGATGCCGTCGATGGTCAGTGAGACGAGGTCCTCCGGGGGGACCGCGGCGGAGCCGCTGTTCGACCCCGTTGTCGTGACGGTCATGCGTTCACCCCCAGGTGAGCGTCGTCGTCGGCCCAGAGGGTCGACTTGGCGGGGTCGAAGGGGCAGCCCCGGCCGGTGATGTGCTGCTCGTACTCCGCGCGGAAGTACTTGAGCGAGGAGAAGATCGGCGAGGCGGCGCCGTCGCCGAGGGCGCAGAAGGACTTGCCGTTGATGTTGTCGGCGATGTCGTCGATCTTGTCGATGTCGTCCATCCGGCCCTTGCCCGCCTCGATGTCGCGCAGCAGCTGGACCAGCCAGTACGTGCCCTCGCGGCAGGGCGTGCACTTGCCGCAGGACTCGTGCGCGTAGAACTCGGTCCAGCGGGTGACCGCCCGTACCACGCAGGTGGTCTCGTCGAAGCACTGAAGCGCCTTGGTGCCGAGCATCGAGCCGGCCGCGCCGACGCCCTCGTAGTCGAGGGGGACGTCGAGGTGTTCGTCGGTGAACATCGGCGTCGAGGAGCCGCCGGGGGTCCAGAACTTCAGTCGGTGGCCGCGCCGCATCCCGCCGCTCATGTCGAGCAGTTGGCGCAGGGTGATGCCCAACGGGGCCTCGTACTGGCCCGGGTTGGCGACGTGGCCGCTGAGCGAGTAGAGGGTGAAGCCCGGGGACTTCTCGCTGCCCATCGATCGGAACCAGTCCTTGCCCCGGTGCAGGATCGCGGGAACCGAAGCGATGGATTCGACGTTGTTGACGACAGTGGGGCAGGCGTAGAGGCCGGCCACCGCAGGGAAGGGAGGGCGCAGCCGGGGCTGTCCGCGACGGCCCTCCAGGGAATCGAGCAGCGCGGTTTCCTCACCGCAGATGTACGCGCCGGCGCCCGCGTGCACGATGACGTCCAGGTCGAGTCCGGAGCCGAGGATGTTCTTCCCGAGGAAGCCCGCCGCATAGGCCTCGCGCACGGCTTCGTGCAGCCGTCGCAGGACGGGTACGACCTCACCGCGCAGATAGATGAAGGCGTGGTTCGACCGGATCGCATGACAGGCGATCACGATCCCCTCGATGAGGGCATGCGGGTTCGCGAAGAGGAGGGGGATGTCCTTGCAGGTCCCGGGCTCCGATTCGTCGGCGTTGACAACGAGATAGTGCGGTTTGCCGTCGCCCTGCGGGATGAACTGCCACTTCATGCCGGTGGGGAAGCCCGCGCCGCCGCGGCCGCGCAGACCGGAGTCCTTGACGTAGGCGATGACGTCGTCGGGGGGCATCGACAGCGCCTTGCGCAGGCCCTCGTAACCCTCGTGCCGGCGGTAGGTCTCCAGCGTCCAGGATTCCGGCTGGTCCCAGAAGGCGGACAACACCGGCGAGAGGAGCTTCTCGGGGCTCGTTCCTCCCCCGGCCTGCGGCCGGGAGGCGCCCCCGTAATCGGCTGCCACGGTCATCACTCCCCCTCCTCTGCTGTGGGGCCGGCCTCGTCGGTGGGGCCGTCGGTGGTCGTCCGCGGGGCGACGATGTGACCGGCGCCGTCGGCGCCGCGGGCGGGAGCGGCCTCGCCCTTGGCGAGGCGCAGGCCGATCAGGGAGGCGGGGCCGGCGCCGCCGGTGGCCGCGACGGCGTCGGGCCGCTCGTCCGGGAACCCGGCGAGCATCCGGGCGGTCTCCTTGAAGGTGCACAGCGGGGCGCCGCGGGTGGGGCGGACGGTCCGGCCGGCCCGCAGGTCGTCGACCAGCGCTACGGCGGACTCCGGCGTCTGGTTGTCGAAGAACTCCCAGTTGACCATCACGACCGGGGCGAAGTCGCAGGCCGCGTTGCACTCGATGTGTTCGAGGGTGACGGTGCCGTCCTCGGTGGTCCCGCCGTTGTCGACGCCGAGGTGCTCCTTGAGCTCCTCGAAGATCTCGTCGCCGCCCATCACGGCGCACAGCGTGTTGGTGCACACCCCGACCTGGTAGTCGCCGCTGGGCTTGCGGCGGTACATGGAGTAGAAGGTCGAGACGGCGGTGACCTCGGCGGTGGTCAGGTCGAGCAGCTCGGCGCAGAAGCGGATCCCGGTGCGGGTGACGTGCCCCTCCTCGGCCTGGACGAGGTGCAGCAGCGGCAGCAGGGCTGAGCGCGCGCCGGGGTAGCGGGCGATCACCTCCTTGGCGTCCGCCTCAAGCCGGGCCCGTACCTCGGCCGGGTAGTCGGGGGCGGGGAGCGCGGGCATCCCCAGACTGACGTCTGTCACTGTGCCTCCCGGGTCGCTTCTCCGCCCACGCGGCGCAGAGGTGCGGGCATCGTGGTCATGTGCGGCTCGGCGGCCGCGCCTGCGACGCTCACCGGTCGACGCCTCCCATCACGGGGTCGATGGACGCGACGGCGACGATGACGTCGGCGACCTGGCCGCCCTCGCACATCGCCGCCATGGCCTGAAGGTTGGTGAAGGACGGGTCGCGGAAGTGCACCCGGTAGGGGCGGGTGCCGCCGTCGCTGACCGCGTGCACGCCCAGCTCGCCCTTGGGCGACTCGACGGCCGCATAGGTCTGTCCGGGCGGGACCCTGAAGCCCTCGGTCACGAGCTTGAAGTGGTGGATCAGGGCCTCCATCGAGGTGCCCATGATGTTCTTGATGTGGTCGAGGGAGTTGCCCAGGCCGTCCGGGCCGAGGGCCAGCTGGGCGGGCCAGGCGATCTTCTTGTCAGCGACCATCACGGGCCCGGGCTCCAGCCGGTCGAGGCACTGCTCGATGATCCGCAGCGACTGGCGCATCTCCTCCAGCCGGATCAGGAACCGGCCGTAGGCGTCGCAGGTGTCGGCGGTCGGCACGTCGAACTCGTAGCTCTCGTACCCGCAGTACGGCTGGGACTTGCGCAGGTCGTGCGGGAGTCCGGCGGCGCGGACGATCGGGCCGGTGGCGCCGGTGGCCATACAGCCGGCCAGATCGAGGTAACCGATGCCTTCCATCCGGCCCTTGAAGACCGGGTTGCCGGTGGCGAGCTTGTCGTACTCCGGAAGGTTCCTGCGCATCTTCTTGACGAAGGCGCGGACCTGGTCGACGGCGCCCGGGGGCAGGTCCTGTGCCAGGCCACCGGGCCGGATGTAGGCGTGGTTCATCCGCAGGCCGGTGATGAGCTCGTAGATGTCGAGGATGAGCTCGCGGTCCCGGAAGCCGTAGATCATGATCGTGGTGGCGCCCAGCTCCATGCCGCCGGTGGCGATGCACACCAGGTGGGAGGAGAGCCGGTTGAGCTCCATCAGCATCACGCGGATCACCGAGGCCCGGTCGGGGACGTCGTCGGTGATGCCGAGCAGCTTCTCCACGGCCAGGCAGTAGGCCGTCTCGTTGAAGAAGGGGGTGAGGTAGTCCATCCTCGTCACGAAGGTGGTGCCCTGCGTCCACGTCCGGTATTCGAGGTTCTTCTCGATGCCGGTGTGCAGGTAGCCGATGCCGCAGCGGGCCTCGGTGACGGTCTCCCCGTCGATCTCCAGGATCAGCCTGAGCACACCGTGCGTGGAGGGGTGCTGCGGCCCCATGTTGACGATGATCCGCTCGTCGTCGGACTTCACGGCGGACGCCGCGAGCTCGTCCCAGTCGCCGCCGGTGACGTTGTAGACGGTGCCCTCGGTGGTCTCGCGGGACAGCGACTCCGGCGTGTCGAAGTCGCTCGACGTGCGGTGGTCGTTCGGCGAGTGGGAGTGCGGTGCAGTAGTCATCAGCTGTACGACCTCCGCTGGTCGGGAGCCGGGATCTGGGCGCCCTTGTACTCGACGGGGATGCCACCCAGCGGGTAGTCCTTGCGCTGCGGGTAGCCCTGCCAGTCGTCCGGCATCATGATCCGGGTCAGTGCGGGATGGCCGTCGAAGATCAGGCCGAAGAAGTCGTAGGTCTCGCGCTCGTGCCAGTCGTTGGTCGGGTAGACGCCGACGAGCGACGGGACGTGCGGGTCGGCGTCCGGGGCGGTGACCTCCAGCCGGATCAGCCTGTTGTGGGTGATCGAGCGCAGGTGGTAGACGGCGTGCAGCTCGCGCCCCTGGTCGCCGGGGTAGTGCACCCCGCTCACGCCGGTGCACAGCTCGAAGCGGAGCGCCGGGTCGTCGCGCAGGATTCCGGCGACCACCGGCAGGTGCTCCCGCTCGATGTGGAAGGTCAGCTCGCCGCGGTCGACGACGGTCTTGGCGATGACGTTCTCCGGGACCAGTCCCCGTTCGTCGAGGGCGCCCTCCAGCTCGTCGGCGATCTCGTCGAAGTCGCCGAAGCCTCCCCCACTCTCGGCTCCGCTCGACCGGGAGGTGCCCCCACCGACGCCCGGCCCGCCGTACGGCCGCTGGGACGCGCCGGGCAGCCGGACGGTCCGGACGAGGCCGCCGTAACCGGTGGTGTCGCCGCCGTTGTCGGCGCCGAACATCCCGCGGCGGGTGGCGATCACCTCGCCGGTGTCGTCGCGCTGCGCCGGGACGGCGTCGTTGGTGCCGTTCGGCTCGCCGGAGCGCTCGGGGTTCTTCCGCTCACTCACCGCAGCAGCCCCTTCATCTCGATCAGCGGGAGTGCCTTGAGCGCCGCTTCCTCCGCCTCGCGGGCGGCCTGCTGCTGGTTGACCCCGAGCTTGGAGTGCTGGATCTTGTCGTGGAGCTTGAGGATGGCGTCCATCAGCATTTCGGGGCGCGGGGGGCAGCCCGGCAGGTAGATGTCGACGGGGACGATGTGGTCGACGCCCTGCACGATCGCGTAGTTGTTGAACATTCCGCCCGATGAGGCACAGACCCCCATGGAGATCACCCACTTCGGGTTCGGCATCTGGTCGTAGACCTGCCGCAGGACGGGGGCCATCTTCTGGCTCACCCGGCCGGCGACGATCATCAGGTCCGCCTGCCGCGGGGAGCCGCGGAAGACCTCCATGCCGAAGCGGGCCAGGTCGTAGCGCCCGGCGCCGGTCGTCATCATCTCGATGGCGCAGCAGGCCAGCCCGAAGGTCGCGGGGAAGACCGATGACTTGCGCACCCAGCCCGCGGCCTGTTCGACAGTGGTCAGCAAAAAGCCGCTCGGCAGCTTCTCTTCAAGTCCCATGTGTGACCCCTAGTCCCATTCCAGGCCGCCACGACGCCAGACGTAGGCGTAGGCGACGAAGACGGTGAGCGCGAAGAGGAGCATCTCGACGAGCCCGAACAACCCCAGGGCGTCGAAGGTGACGGCCCAGGGATAGAGGAAGACGATCTCGATGTCGAAGACGATGAAGAGCATCGCCGTCAGGTAGTACTTGATCGGGAAGCGACCGCCACCGGACGGGTGTGGCGTCGGCTCGATTCCGCACTCGTACGCCTCGAGCTTGGCCCGGTTGTAGCGCCTGGGTCCGACGAGCGCGGCCATGACGACAGAGAAGATCGCAAAGCCTGCCCCGAGGGCTCCCAGTACGAGGATGGGCGCGTAAGCGTTCACCGTCCTCGCTCCCTTCAGTCGACGATGACTGGATGGCGGTCCGCTCGGGCCCTCTGAGTGCCCCATGGAGATCGTGCATATGTGAGGCAGTTCACAAGCCCGAGCCGCCTGCATCTTATGCCGGTTGCTCTGTGATCTGCGACACGGGGGTGAACAACGTCTTTGTGATCTTCACCACCTGGCGAAGGATCATGAAGTCGGATGAGCGGTGATCTTCATACGTGAAGCGCGCGAGTGATCACGAGAGGTGACATTCACACGGGTTACCGCTGGTCACGAGGGGTTGGCCAATATCAAGTGGTGCCACTCGCAGGCAAATTGGCGCCGGACGTCCCCAACTGCTATAGGGGCCGGGGTCGTCGGCGTGACCCGTTCGTGACCTCGCCGTGATCATCGGTACGTGCTTCGATTCACGAGCGCACGACCTCGCCGGGTCACGGGAACATAACGGACACTCAAGAGTGACCTATCCCACGCGAATTGCGGGGCTACGTCCTTGACGCCCGGGAAGCCTTGGCGTGGCGCGTGAAGAAGTGGTAGGCGCCGTGTGAACCCGAGCTGAGCAGCAAATGCCGTGCGTAGGAACATGATCGCGGAATCCGGACATCGCGCCTCCGGTTCCACGGGCGGCCAAAAGTCCGTTTTGTTCGTCGCGTACGCGTCAAGTGTGGTGCACTGCATCTTTGTTGGCAGCAACCTGGGGCTCCTGATAGCCGTTAGGGCCATGTCCCCGAACGCAGTCATACCCAGCCACCGGAAGCCCCGCCGTTCCGCGTCCTCGCGGGCCCTGCGAGCGGGCGTGACCGGTGGCTTCCTCACCCTCGCGGTAACCGGCGCGACCGTGCCGGCCAACGCCGCGGAAAAGCCCGTCTCCGAAACCCAGGAGATGCCGACGATCACGACGGCGCTGGCGACCAGCGCCGCCAAGAGCGCCGACACCGCAGAGCAGGTCGCGTTCAACTACGAGCGCCAGGCGCTCCAGGACAGTGCCTTCGCCAAGGCCGCCAAGGCCGCCGAGAAGGACAAGGCCGAGGCCGTGAAGAAGGCCAAGGCAGAGGCGAAGAAGAAGGCCGAGGCGGAGGCGAAGAAGAAGGCCGAGGAGTCCTCGCAGACCCGTGCCTCGCGCTCCTCCGAGCGTTCGACCCTCTCCGCCCCCTCGTCCGCCACCGGCTCCGCCGCCACGCTGGTCGCCTTCCTCAAGGCACAGCTGGGCAAGGCGTACGTGCTCGGCGCCAGCGGCCCCTCGTCGTACGACTGCTCCGGTCTGACCCAGGCCGCGTTCAGCCAGATCGGCATCGACCTGCCGCGCGTCTCGCAGGCCCAGTCCACCGCCGGCACCCAGGTCGGCCTGGACAACCTCCAGGTCGGCGACATCCTCTACTGGGGCAGCGCGGGCAGCGCCTACCACGTCGGCGTCTACGTCGGTAACGGCAACTTCATCGGTGCCCAGAACCCGAGCACCGGCATCGTCGAGCGTCCGCTCAGCTACGACATGCCGACCGGCGCGGTGCGCGTGCTCTGACGGCACAGCCGGCCGCCCACGCATTCCTCACCAGGACCGCCTCTCCCACCAGCCGGGAGGGGCGGTCCTTCGGCGTTCCGGGGCCCGGCCGGTCCGGCGGCGGATTCGCGCCGTGCAGCACCCCGATCGAGTCGACTACCGGCAGGTGGCCCCTCGGGGAGCCACCGATGACCGGTGCGCGCCGTTGCACCTCTCGCCATGTGTCGCACCGCTGCCCGTGGGCGCCGTGCGGCATCCGTAGAGAGAGGGACCCGCGTACCGATGAACACCCATCGCTCCGCCCGTCGCACCATCACCCGGGCGGCGACGGCCGCCGCCCTGGCCACCGCGCTCGGCCTGGGCGCCGTCCACACCGCGGGGGCGGCGGCCCCGCCCACCACGCCGCCCCCCGCCCCGTCCCCCACCCCGGCATCCACACCGGCCTCCGCACCGGCCTCCGCACCGGACGCAGGATCGGCATCCGGCACCGACCCCGACGGCGGCTGGCACCAGGACGGGCTGACGCTGAACGCCGCCGACAACAAGAAGGTGGACGCCTTCGTCGCCCGCGCCCGCAGCGCCGAGCGCTCCATCAGCCCCCAGGTCCGGGCCGCCGCCCAGATCAGCCACGCCCAACTGATCGGCTTCGACCAGCGGCTGAAGTCACCGGACTCGCTCAAGCGCAAGGTCGCCACCAAGCTCCAAGAACACCCCGGGCAGACCGTCGAGCAGGCCCTCGGCACGCTCAACGACGCGGTCCGCTTCACCCTCCAGTGGCCCGACGGCACCTACAGCAGGGGCGTCACCACCGCGGCCGGCCTGCTGTCCTCCTGGGGCAACGACTCCGCCCGCTGGTCCAACACCTGGAACCGCCCCACCGGCTACAAGGGCATCAACTCCGCCTGGCGCGCGCCCCGCTCCCACCAGCTCTTCGAGGTCCAGTTCCACACCCCCGAGAGCAAGTGGGCGCAGGAGGAGACGCACAAGCTGTACGAGGAGCAGCGGCTGCCCGGCACCCCGCCCGAGCGGGTCCGCGAGCTCCAGGAGCAGCAGAACAGGATCTTCGCGGCGGTGCCGGTCCCGCCGGGTGCCGAGCAGCTGACCGCGCCCACCCGCCGTCTCCCGGCGCCGGACCCGGCCCGCCGACTGCCGGTGGCGCACACCCCGTAGCACCCGGGCACACCCCGTAGCACCCGTATCGCAAGGACGGGCGGCCCGCCGGAGGTCCCGGCGGGCCGCTCCGGCGCCGCTGCGCGCGCGGTCCGGCCGCGGTCGCCCGGACCCGCGTTCACCAGCCCGCGCCCGCCGGCTGCCGGGTCGTCGCGTTGAGCCGGTTGAAGAGGTTGGTGAGGCCGATCGTCAGGACGATCGCCGCCAGCTGCTTCTCGTCGAAGTGGTCGGCCGCCGCGTCCCACACCGCGTCCGGCACCGGGTCGGAGCTGTCGGCGAGCCGGGTCGCCGACTCGGCCAGCGCCAGCGCCGCCCGCTCCTCGTCGCTGAAGTACGGCGTCTCCCGCCAGGCCGCGACGGCGAACAGCTTGTCGTCGTCGACGCCCGCCTTGCGGGCGCTCTTGACGCCCCCGTCCACGCAGAAGCCACAGCCGTTGATCTGGCTGGCGCGCAGGTGCACCAGCTCCAGCACCGACTCCGGCACACCGCCCGTCCGCGTCGCCTTGGCCACGTCGAGGAGCGGCCGCATGGCCTCGGGAATGACCAGGGCGGGGTTCTTCATACGTGCGTCCATCGCTGCTCTCCTCAAGGAATCTCGTCTGCGCTGCACTCACTGAGCTGACGGATCCCGGACGGAGAATGTGACGACGGCGGCCCGGAGAATCTCCGCGACCGCCGCGCACGCCCTCCGAGCAGCCGTTACGCCTTCGGCGCGACCTTGCTCAGGCCGTTGATGATCCGGTCCATGGCGTCACCGCCGGTGGGGTCGGTGAGGTTGGCGAGCATCTTGAGGGTGAACCGCATCAGCATCGGGTGGGTCAGACCGCGCTGGGTGGCGATCTTCATGACCTTGGGGTTGCCGATCAGCTTCACGAAGGCACGGCCGAGCGAGTAGTAGCCGCCGTAGGTGTCCTTGAGGATCTTCGGGTAGCGCTGCAACGCCAGCTCGCGCTGGGCGTACGTGGCACGGGCGTGCGCCTGGACGATCACCTCGGCGGCGATCGCGCCGGACTCCATCGCGTAGGCGATGCCCTCGCCGTTGAACGGGTTGACCAGCCCGCCCGCGTCGCCGACCAGCAACAGGCCCTTGGTGTAGTGCGGCTGGCGGTTGAACGCCATCGGGAGGGCCGCCCCGCGGATCGGACCGGTCATGTTCTCCGGCGTGTAGCCCCAGTCGGCGGGCATCGAGGCGCACCACGCCTTGAGGATCTCGCGCCAGTCCAGCTCCCGGAACGAGGCGGAGGTGTTGAGCACGCCGAGTCCGACGTTGCTCGTGCCGTCGCCCATGCCGAAGATCCAGCCGTAGCCGGGCAGCAGCCGGTCCTGGGCACCCCGGCGGTCCCACAGTTCCAGCCACGACTCCAGGTAGTCGTCGTCGTGCCGGGGCGAGGTGAAGTACGTGCGGACGGCCACGCCCATCGGGCGGTCCTCCCGCCGGTGCAGGCCCATGGCCAGCGACAGCCGGGTGGAGTTGCCGTCGGCGGCCACGACGAGCGGGGCGTGGAAGGTGACCGGCGTCTTCTCCTCACCGAGCTTGGCGTGCACGCCCGTGATGCGGCCGGTGAGCTCGTTGATGACCGGCGCGCCGACGTTGCAGCGCTCGTAGAGGCGGGCACCGGCCTTCTGGGCCTGCCGGGCGAGCTGCTCGTCGAAGTCGTCGCGCTTGCGGACGAGTCCGTAGTCCGGGAAGGAGGCGAGCTCCGGCCAGTCGAGCTGCAACCGGGAGCCGCCACCGATGATCCGCAGGCCCTTGTTGCGCAGCCAGCCCGCCTCCTCGGAGATGTCGATGCCCATCGCGACCAGCTGCTTGGTGGCGCGCGGCGTCAGGCCGTCACCGCAGACCTTCTCGCGCGGGAACGCGGTCTTCTCCAGAAGGAGCACGTCCAGACCGGACTTGGCGAGGTGGTAGGCGGTCGCCGAGCCGGCGGGCCCGGCCCCGACGACGATCACGTCCGCGGTGTGCTCCGAGGGGCTTGTGGTCACGGAATCGGTCACGGACGCGGACTCGGTCACGGCGTAGTCTCCCGGAAGTCGATATCTGGATATCTGGGTGCCGACCGGCACTGGGCAGGTGCAGTCTATGGGGGCCCCGGTGATCGGAACCTGAAGGGTTGGCCCGTGCAGCCTGCGCTTCCCGCCCCTCTCGCCCCGGCTAGTCGATGTCCAGGTCGCTGACCGACCAGGTGCTCAGCGCCGTGCTGAAGACCTTGTCGTTCTCCGGGTCGTACAGCACGTCCAGGCACTCGTAGTAGACGCTGTACTCGGTGCCGTCGGCGGCGACGTACGCCTGGTCGACGGCGTGCACGGTGTTCCCCGTGTCGTTGACGTAGGTGAACTCCCAGCGGGCGCCCGGCCGGTTCTGGAAGGTGTTCCTCCGCAGCTCGGCCCGCTGGTAGTTCGTCCGCTTCGCGGCGCCCTTCTCCATGCTCAGGAAGTTGTCGTACGAGGCCTGCGGGGCGTTGGCGATCACGCCGATGCGCAGGTACTGCTTGCCGACCGGCGCCGTGTAGTCGACCTGGGTGCCCTTCACCGAGCGCTTCCAGTCGCTCTTCACGCCGAGCGAGAACCCATAGGGGTCGTACTTCTGGACGAAGCCGTCGGGGAGGGCTGCCGAGGCGGAGGCGGACGGGGACGGGGACGACGACGAGGCATCGGACGGGGACGCCGAGGACGACGGGGACGCCGACGGGTCCGGGGTGGGCGCCCCGCTGTCGGACGGCCGGGCCGGCCGGTCGGACCTGGCGTGCTTGTCCCCGGCGCCGGCGGGCCGGTCCTTGTGGCCGTCGAGGTACAGCGCACCGGCCGTCGCACCCCCGCCGACCAGGAACGCGGCCAGCGCCAGCGCCACCCATGTCACCGCACGACGCCGGGTCCCGGGCGGCTCCTCGGCCGCGGGGGCCGGGGGAACGGGGGCGGGCGGGGTGGTGTCCGGGGCGACGGGGGTGACGTCCGGGACGGCGGGCGGGACGGAAGGAGCCGTGGTCGGAACGGACGGGGCGGCAGTCGGAACGGCAGGGGGCGCGACCGCCGGGGGAACGGCGGGGGCAGCGGCGACGGCAGCGGCCGGGAAGCCCGGGGGCTGGGCGGTCGGGGCCGTCGGGGCGGTCGGCGGAGCGATCGGGGCGGCCGGCGCGCCTCCCCGCCCCACCATCCGCAGCAGGTACGGCACGACCAGCACCGCGCCGAAGGTCCACAACAGCGCGAACAGCAGCGTCTCCGCGCCGCCCGCGGCCAGTTCGCCGTGCGCGTCCGCGATCCGGCCGCCGCCGTAGCCATCGCCGAAGCCGCCGAAGCCGCCCCCGTAGCCGTAGCCGCCGCCGTCACCGTCGCCGCCCTGGAACGTCGCCTTCACGCTCACGCCCGCGACCAGTACCAGCAGCAGCATCGCCAGCACGAAGAAGCCCGCGGCGAGCAGCTGTTCACGGCGGTCGGCACCGCGCCGCACCGCCAGGAGACCCACCAGCAGCGCACAGACCAGGCCGCCGACGATCACCCCGAACAGCGCCCAGCCCCCGGCGAGGTGCCCCAACGCGCCATAGCCGACCGACTCCCGACCGGCGGTGTCCAGGAACGGCACGTCGGGGAGGTTCCACTCGGCGTTCACCGGAGCGCCCCAGGCCAATGCGAGCGCCAGCGCACCGATGTTGGGCAGCAGCACCAGCATGGCCACCACCCCGGCCCCGTCGGGCGTTTCCTTCGCCGTGGCGAGCAGCGCCACCACCGTCACCACACCGGCCAGCACGACGACGACCAGCAGCGCGAGCAGCGCGGTGCGCAGCGCCGAGAGCGCGGTCTGCCACGCGGGCCGGGCGGCGAGCCAGGCCCCGGCCTCGCCGCGACCCAGTGCCGCGGCGCACACCGCGGCCGACAGCAGGAAGGACCACAGCAGCGCGAGGAACGGCGCGGACGACAACTCGACGCCGGCGTAGGACGGCTGGGCCAGTAGCGCGAGGACGAAGGTGGCGGCGGCGCACACCGCGGCGATCCGCAGCGCGGCCTCCAGCGCGGCGGTCCGTCCACCGGCCGGCGCGCCCGCGACCTGGCCGCCACCCGCAACTCCCGCTGCCGCCAAGCCCGTTGGCGACATACCCGTAACCGCCACGCCGGTGGCCGCGGTGCCCGCCGGGCGCAGGGCGGTGAACCGCCGGGCGGCGAAGGCCAGCACCCCCGCCCACGCCACCGTGACCGCCAGCGGTACCAACGACAGCTCCGCCGTACCGGCGAGGTCCATCCCGAACGTCTCCCGGGAGCCGAGGGCGCTACCGGAGATGCCGACCCCGCCGCCGACGCTCTGGAGCAGCAGCGCCAGCGCGATCCGCATCCGCACGCCCCAGCCGAGCCCGCCCGAGTGCGCGTCGTCCGAGCCGAACATCGCCGCCACGGAGGCGAGCACCAGCAGCAACAGCGTCGGCCCGGCGGCGACCTTCAGGGCCGCCGGCCAGTCACCCTTGACCGTGCGGGTGAGCAGGGCACCGAGGGCCGAGGGCTGCCGGCCGGGCGCCGGGTACGGCGGCGGCCCGGCGGGCGCCGCCGGCAGACCGGGCACCGGGGGCCCGGCCGCGGGGGCGGCCGGGGGCTGTCCTGGAGCCGGCGGCCCGTCCGGTGCCGGCGGCGCGGCGGCCCGCCGCTCCCGGCCGCAGCCCATGCAGAAGCGCGCCTCGGGCGGCGAGGCAGAACCACAGTCCGGGCAGAACGACGACAAGAGGACTCCGGGAGGGTCGGGGGCAGCGCCAGCGGCTGCCGGGGACGAACGCACGTACAGACATCACTGCCGTACGCATGGTTCCCGGTGGTGAACTCCCCGTGAGGCGACGTTTGTCCAAGCGAGTCCGAGGACCCTCGCGGCCGGCCCGAGCACCCTCGCGGCCGCCCTCGCAGCCGCCCTCGCGGCCGGCCCGAGGACCTTTCGCGGCACATCCGGACGTTGCGCACAAGCCGGGCCGTACCCACCGCGAGGAGGCGCGGGAGAATGCCTCATTCGCGCCCACCACACCCCCTGGGGCCTTGCCTACTGTGGGAGCCGCACCGGCGAACCGACCGCTGTGCGGAGGGTGGAGGGCGGAGGCGACGTGCGGGAGAGCTACGCGGTGAGTGCGGGGACCCGGGCGGGGCTCGGGGAGCTGACGGTGGGCGTGGAGGAGGAGTTCATCCTGGCGGACGCGGTGACCCGGGCACCGGCGTTCGCGGCGGACGCCGTGGCGGTGGCGGCCGGCCGACTGGTGGGGAGCCGGTACGTGGTGCCCGAGTTGGCACAGGCACAGGTGGAGACCATCAGCGGAGTGTGCTCCGACGCGCGGCAGCTGCACACGGAGGTCACCCGGCTGCGCCAGGGTGTGGCCGTCGCCGCGCGGGAGGCCGGCTGCCTGCTGATTCCCTGCGGCACGGCACCGCTGGGCGATCCGGGGCCGCCACCGGTCCTGGACAAGCCCCGCTCCCATGTGATCACCGCCCGGTTCGGAACGCTGCTGGACCAGCTGTGCGCCAATGCCTGTCATGTACACGTAGGAGTGCCGGACCGGGAGGAGGCCGTCCAGGTGGTCAACCACCTGCGGCCGTGGACCCCGCTGCTGCTGTCCCTCACCACCAACTCCCCCTTCTGCGGCGGCCGCGACACCGGCCACGCCAGCTGGCGGGCGATGCTGTGGGGCCGCTGGCCGACCTCCGCCCCACCGCCGTACCTGCGCTCGGTGGCCCACTACGAGCAGGTCGTCGCGGCGCTGGTGGACAGCGGGGCGGCGGTGGATCCGGCCATGCTCTACTGGCCCGTCCGCCCCTCCCGACACGTGCCCACCGTCGAGATCAGGGTCGCCGACGTGCTGCCCCGCACCGAGGACACCGTCGCCTACGCACTGCTGGTCCGCGCCCTGGTCGCCACGGCGCTGTCCGAGATACGCAGGGGGAAGCCGGCCCCGCCGGTGGAGGAGACCGTCCTGCGTGCCGAGACGTGGCGGGCGGCCCGTGACGGAATGTCAGGCCGCGCCCTGTCCGTGCCGCTGCCCGGCTCGCCCCGGACCGTCCCGGTCTGGCAGCTGGCCACGGCCCTGGTGGTGCGCGTCCAGGGCCACCTGCGCGCCGCCGGTGACTTCGACACGGTCCGGCGCTGGCTGTTGCGGCTGCAACGCCAGGGCACCGGCGCCGCCCGCCAACGCGCGGTCTACCGGCGCGCCGAACGCGTCGAGGACGTCGTCGACGCCCTGGCGGTCCCGACCCACGAGGACGCCGGCCACGACCCACAGGACCGGGCCTGCGACACGGCCCAGCCCACCTGACCCCGCCCCGTCCCCACCGGCCGGCCACCCCCGAGGGGCCGGCCGCCAAAGGCCGAACGCGTCAGCCGTCGGACGGCTTGGTGCCCCGGTGCAGCGCCACGATCCCGCCCGTCAGATTGCGCCAGGCGACCTTGGCCCAGCCCACGCCCTGGAGCCGGGCGGCGAGTTCGGGCTGGTTGGGCCAGGTGCGGATGGACTCGGCGAGGTAGACGTAGGCGTCCGGGTTGCTGCTGACCGCGCGGGCCACCGGCGGCAGCGCCCGCATCAGGTACTCGGTGTAGACGGTCCGGAACGGCGCCCAGGTCGGCTCGCTGAACTCGCAGATCACCAGCCGGCCACCGGGCTTGGTCACCCGGTACAGCTCCGCCAGCGCCGCGTCGGTGTCCTGGATGTTGCGCAGCCCGAAGGAGATGGTGACCGCGTCGAACACCCCGTCCGCGAACGGCAGCCGGGTCCCGTCGCCGGCGGTGAACGGCAGCCAGGGGTGCCGCTTCTTGCCCTCCGCCAACATGCCGACCGAGAAGTCGCACGGCACGACGTACGCACCGGTCCTGGCGAACGGCAGCGAGGAGGTGCCGGTGCCGGCCGCGAGGTCGAGCACCCGCTCGGCGGGCCGCGCGGCCACCGCCCGGTCCACCTCCTTGCGCCACAGCCGTGCCTGCCCCAGGGAGAGCACGTCGTTGGTGAGGTCGTACCGCGCCGCCACGTCGTCGAACATCGCGGCGACTTCGTGCGGCTGCTTGTCCAGGGATGCTCGGGTCACCCGGCCATTGTCCACCGTGCACCGCCCGGCCCCCGCACCGGGCAGGGCCCGGGGACGGTGCGGACCGGGGCGGACCGGGGGCAGCCCGGGAAGGCCGGCCGGGAAGGCTGGTCGGGGACGGCCGGGATGCCCCCCTCAGAACATCCGGGCGGTCCAGCGGTGCGCAGTGCATCGTGAGCGGCCGGGCGCCGGCCGTCCCCGCGACAGCGATCTTGCCGGCCCGAATCCACCGTTCCGCTTCCGTTGACACCGCCCTGACGTGCGACGGGAGGGCGTTGACGGGTCCTTGACGGACGGCCGGCGCTGCCCTGAGCGGCGGGCGGGAACGCGCGGGCCGGGGGTCACCGTCGGCGGTGGACGATGCGGCCGGCGAGGACGGTGGCCAGCGCGCTGCCGTCGTCGGCGAAGACCGCGAAGGTGGCCGGGCCGCCGGGGGCCAGGGTGCGCGGGCGGGGGCCGGGCAGCTCTTCGAGGCCGGAGCGCCGGACCGCCGTACGGACCGCGGGGCGGGCGAACGGGCCGGTCAGCGCCGTCGTGCCGGAGGCCAGCAGCCGCTGGAGGCCACGGCGGGCGCTGGCGCCCCAGCGGGTCTCGGTCATGCCGAGGGTCGCGAGGGCCTCGCCCGTGATCGGCTCGCTGCCGAGCGCATCGGCCTCGCGCGGGTCGGGGTGGTAGGCGGCTTCCAGCAGGGCCGCGCCGTGCGGTTCGTAGCGGCCGGGGGCCAGCACCCCGTCCCACTCACGGAGGCGCGCCCGCTCGCCGTACGCCGCCAGCACCTCCTCGTACGGGCCGATGGCGGCGAGCCGGTCGCCGTCGACGACGACCGCATGGCCGGAGTCCAGCGGGCCGTCGGGTGCCCGCCGGACGCCCCGCACCCGGTGAATCGTCAGCACCGCCCCTGTGCCACCTCTCCCGCGACGCACCGCCGGGCGGCCCGGTCGCCCCCGGGCGACGCGTCCGCCCCGGTCGACCCGGCCCGCCGTCGGGTCACTTGGCCTCGACGAACTTCAGCTCCGGGTGGGCCGTGCCGCCCTCGATGGCCGTCGAGGACAGGTGCGAGACGACCTTGTCGTCGACCGGGTCGTCGGCCGGGTCGTCGTGCACGACGAGGTGCTCGTAGGTCGTGGCGCGCTGCGCCGGAACCCGGCCCGCCTTGCGGATCAGGTCGATGATCTCCATGCGGTTGGAGCGGTGCTTGGCGCCGGCCGAGGAGACCACGTTCTCCTCCAGCATGATCGAGCCGAGGTCGTCCGCGCCGTAGTGCAGCGACAGCTGGCCGATCTCCTTGCCGGTGGTCAGCCAGGAGCCCTGGATGTGGGCGACGTTGTCGAAGAAGATCCGGGCGAGGGCGATCATGCGCAGGTACTCGAAGAGCGTGGCCTGCGTCCGGCCCTTCAGGTGGTTGTTCTCCGGCTGGTAGGTGTACGGGATGAAGGCGCGGAAGCCGCCCGTACGGTCCTGGACGTCGCGGATCATCCGGAGGTGCTCGATCCGCTCGGCGTTGGTCTCGCCGGTTCCCATCAGCATCGTGGACGTCGACTCCACACCCAGGTTGTGAGCCGCCTCCATGATCTCCAGCCAGCGCTCGCCGGACTCCTTCAGCGGCGCGATGGCCTTGCGCGGGCGGGCCGGGAGGAGTTCGGCACCCGCGCCCGCGAAGGAGTCCAGGCCCGCGGCGTGGATCCGCTGGATCGCCTCCTCGATCGACACTCCGGAGATCCGGGCCATGTGCTCGACCTCGGACGCGCCGAGGGAGTGGATGACCAGCTGCGGGAACTCCTTCTTGATGGCGGCGAAGTGCTTCTCGTAGTACTCGACGCCGTAGTCCGGGTGGTGGCCGCCCTGGAACATGATCTGGGTGCCGCCCAGTTCGACGGTCTCCGCGCAGCGGCGCAGGATGTCGTCGAGGTCGCGGGTCCAGCCCTTGGCGGTGTCCTTGGGCGGGGCGTAGAAGGCGCAGAACTTGCAGGCCGTCACGCAGACGTTGGTGTAGTTGATGTTGCGCTCGATGATGTACGTCGCGATGTGCTCGGTGCCGGCGTAGCGGCGGCGGCGTACGGCGTCGGCGGCCTGGCCCAGTGCGTGCAGGGGAGCGGAGCGGTACAGGTCGAGCGCTTCCTCCGGCGTGATGCGACCGCCCTGCGCGGCGCGGTCGAGTACGGACTGGAGGTCGGCGTTCTCGGTCACCGGGGCGTCCCTTTCGCAGGCGGGCTTCACGACCCGACCAGCCTACGTCAGGGGTCTGACGGCCCCGCTGGCGGCCGGGCCGGGCCGCGCCCCGGCCCGAGGCCCCGTTCGCCGCCGGTCAGCGCTTGGTGAGCGTCGCCTTCGGCGTGCCCCCCGCCGGGTCGTCGGACGTGAACGCGATCGTGTCGCCGCCCTTGCCGAGGGTGTACGTCACCCGGGACTTGTTGCCGGTGCAGCCGGGCCCCTGCTTGCCGTCCGCCCGCTCGACGAGCACCAGCCTCCCGTCGGTGGCCGACTCCAGCTTCGCCTTCGCCCGGCACTGCACCAGCACCGCGTCGTAGGTGGTGTGGATGACGTAGTCGCCCTTGCCGCCGGAGGTGATGGTGCTGGTCATGGTGCCGTTGGGGAAACCGCGCGCGGTCGTGACGCTGCCGGTCCAGGTGCCGAGGAACGCCTTGGCGACGGTGGGCGGGCCGTCGTGGCCGCCGGGGCCGGTGGGCCGGGTCGACGGTGAGCGGTCGGCCGGCGGCCGGGCGCCGGCCGCCCCACTGACGGTGCCGCCCGTCCCGGGCAGCAGGTTGAGGACGAACCCTGCGGTGGTGGCGGCGGCCAGCGCACCGGCCACCGACAACACCAGGGTGCAACTCACCCTGCGCGGCCGGTCCTTGCCCCCGACCGCACCGTTCAGCGCGATCCGCCGCTCCTTGGGGGCGGCGGGCGACGGCGGCGCGGTGGGCAGGTCGGCGATCCCGGGGGCGGCCGGCGAATGGGCGGCTCCCGGAGTGCCAGCGGCACGGGCGGCACCAGCGACACCAGAGGGACCAGCGGCACCAGCAAAGGCCCCGGCACCAGCGGCACCGGCAGCACCACCGGCGCCATCAACACCACCGGCGCCGCCCGCCACCGGCCAGGGCGGGGGCGCCGGCGGCCCGCCGCGCTGCCCCACCGCTCCCGCTCCCGCTCCGACTCCCGTCCCCGCCCCGGCCTCGGCCCCGCCCGCCGTGCGGGTGCCCGGCCCCTGCGCCGGCACGTCGAACGGCACCAGCCCGGACGCCGTCCCGTCGGCCGCGTCGGTCACCCCGCCGCCCCGGCCCGCCCCGCTCACCACCGCCGCCCCGTACGAGGGGTCCGGCGGCCCGAACACCCCGCCGGACGACGGCGACGCACCCGCCACGGCTGCGGCCCCGGCCTCCGTCCCGGTGTCCGCGGCCGCCCCTTCCGCCACGTCGAGGTTCAGCAGCTCCACCGCCTGCCGGCTGACCCGTTCGACCAGCGGTCCGGGCAGCCAGCCGGCCCGCACCAGGCCCGCCGCACCACCGCTGCCCTCCCCCGCCAGGTGGGCCGCGAGCGCCTGCGGCGCGGGGCGGCGCGCCGGGTCCTTGGCGAGGCAGGAGGCGACCAATTCCCGTAGTTCACCGTCGAGTTGCGGGCCCAGCTCGGGCTCCCCGTGCACGACCTTGTAGAGCAGGGCGGCGGACGAGTCGCCCGGGAACGGGCTGATCCCGGTCGCGGCGAAGGCCAGCACCGCGCCGAGCGAGAACACATCGGCGGCGCCGGCCGCCCCCTCGCCCAGGATCTGCTCGGGCGCCATATAGCCGGGCGAGCCCACCGAGACCCCGGTGGAGGTGAGCGACGCGGTGCCCTCCGTGGCCCGCGCGATCCCGAAGTCGATCAGCAGCGGCCCGTCCAGGGTCAGCAGCACGTTCGACGGCTTGACGTCACGGTGCACCAGCCCCAGCGCGTGCACCGCGGTCAGCGCCTCGGCCAGCCCCGCGCCCAGGACCCGTACGGAGCGCTCGGCCAGCGGCCCGATGTCGGTGACGGCCTGGGCCAGCGACGGCCCGGCCACATACCCGGTGGCGACCCAGGGGACGGCGGCGTCCGGGTCGGCGTCCAGGACGGGCGCGGTCCAGGCGCCGCCCACCCGCCGCGCCGAGGCGATCTCCCGCCGGAAACGGGCCCGGAACTGGTCGTCCACGGCGAAGTGCGCATGGACGGCCTTGACGGCGACCGTACGGCCACCGGCGCTGCGCCCGAGATAGACCCGTCCCATCCCGCCCGCGCCGAGCCGACCTAGCAGCCGGTACCCGCCCAGAACCCGTGGATCGTCCGCTGCCAGCGGCTCCATGGCGCCTCCCCCTCGATACGGCGCACCCAGCTTATGACCCACGTCATGCCGGTGACCCATGTCATGTCAGGCCCCGTGAACCCCCGCTCCGCTTTCCTCATCAAACAGGGAGCAACTCGCCCATCTGCCCCAGCCGCCCCAACGGAGAGACCCCGTGTCCGTGCCCGCGCCCGTCCTCGCGCCCGCGCGCACCCGTGAGCCCGCGCCCGCGCGCAACCGTGAGCCGAGGAGGCGGGCCTGCCTCCTCAGTGCGGTCGCCGCGGCCCTGGGGCTGGTCCTCTTCCCCGTCCTCAAGTACGGGGACGTCTTCCCGGACACCGGCCGGCCGATGTCGTTCGGCCGGCCGGCGACCGGGCTGCCGGCGGTCGGCCCGCACCCCCAGTTCCGTACGACGAGCACCCTCGCCGACGGCACCAGGATCGGCGTCACCACGCTGCACGGGAAGAAGTCCGGCTTCACGGGCAAGGTGTGGGCCTGGGCGCCGCCGGAGTACTACGAGGAGCGCTATCGGGCCAGCGCGTTCCCGGTACTGATCGCCCTGCCCGGTGGCCGCGGCTACCCCACGAACTACTGGATGCGGCCCGACCTGCAATTGCAGCGCGCCATCAGCGACCTGTCGGCGCTCGGCCGCAGCAAGCCGTTCGTGCTCGTCATGCCGCAGCTCAACCCCGACCGGCGCCACTACTACGACGGCAGCGACATACCGGGCCAACCGAAGATCGGCACCTGGCTGTCCGACGACGTCCCCGACCTGGCCAGGGCCACCTTCCGGACCTTCGACAGCCGCGACGGCTGGGCCTTCATGGGCTCGTCGTCGGGCGGCTTCGTCGGCCTCAAGCAGGTGCTCCAGCATCCGGACCGGTTCCGGGCGGTGATCGCCAGCGGTCCGGACACCCGCCCGGACTCGCCCCTGTGGCGCGGCCACGAGAAGGAGCGGCGCGCGAACGACCCCGAGCGCCTCGCCGCGCACCTGTCCGCCCGCCCGGACGCCCCGCCCGTCCACCTCCAGTTCCAGATAGGCACCGAGGAGCGCGGCCGGGCCAACCTGGAGCGCTTCATCCGCCGCTACGCCAAGGGCCCGGTGACCGCCGATCTGCATGTGATCGAGGGCGGCGGCCACAACGCCAAGGGCTACGTCCGCGGGATGCGGGAGGCGAGCCTGGAGGCGATCAGCAAGGTGCTGCGCGGCCCGACACCGTCACGGTGAGCCGGGCCGCCGAGCGGCGCGTGCGCGGGCCCCTCGCCTAACGGGCGACGGCCGACGGCTCCAGCAGCTCCACCTTCACATCCGCCGGGAACCCGGTCGTCGGTCCGACCCGCCGGGCGAACTCCGTCACACCGCGCAGCTGCTCGACCCCGAAGCGGAAGTCCAGCGTGGTGAAGTAGCGCTCCAGCACCGGCTCGTCGAAGGTCTCCCAGCGGGCCGCCTGCTCGGCGACCTTGCCGACCTCCTCCAGCGACAGGTCCCGCGACGCGAGGAACGCCTCGTGCACCTTCTCCACCACGAGCGGCTCGCGCGCCAGGTAGTCGCGCCGGGTCGCCCATACGGCGAAGACGAACGGCAGCCCCGTCCAGTCCTTCCACATCTGCCCGAGGTCGTGCACTTCCAGGCCGAGCCGCGGACCGTCGTGCAGGTTGGCGCGCAGCGCGGCGTCGCCGATCAGCACCGCCGCGTCCGCCTCCTGCATCATCAGGCCGAGGTCCGGCGGGCAGGTGTAGTAGTCGGGCCGTACGCCGATCTTCTCGGCCAGCAGCAGCTGCGCCAGCCGTACGGAGGTCCGCGAGGTCGAACCGAGGGCGACCCGGGCGCCGTCCAGCTGCTCCAGCGGCTTCTGCGAGACGATCACGCAGGACATCACCGGCCCGTCGCAGCCGACCGCGAGGTCCGGGAAGGCGACGAGGTCGTCGGCGGCCCGCAGGAACTCGACCAGCGTGATCGGCGCGATGTCGAGCTCCCCGCGCACCAGCTGTTCGCTGAGCTTCTCCGGCGTGTCCTTGGTGAGGTCCAGGTCGAGCAGGGTGCCTGTACGGGCCAGGCCCCAGTAGAGGGGCAGGCAGTTCAGGAACTGGATGTGGCCCACCCGCGGCCGGCTGCGACGGTGGTCGGCGTCGGCTTCCGCGGGCGTGTCTCCGAAGGTTGAATTGTCCACATGCGGAGGCTAGACCTGCTGCTCTTGGCGCAGCGCGCCGGGGGCGACCTATGGACGTTAGTGCTGACGGTTAAACGTGATCTTTGGCTCTTCCGCGTCGCGAGCGCATCATGCTAGGCTCAGCGCAAGTTGCAGTTTGGTTTCCCTTGCAGTACAAAGCCTGCGGAGCATGTGACCCGCAGGCTTTTGTAGTTTTCAGACTTGTTTGCAGGTTCTGGAGCAGGGCAACCCTTTGGCCCAAGGAGGGCTTATGGCTACCGGAACCGTCAAGTGGTTCAACGCTGAAAAGGGCTTCGGCTTCATCGCCCAGGACGGCGGCGGCCCGGATGTCTTCGTCCACTACTCCGCGATCAACGCCTCTGGCTTCCGCTCCCTTGAGGAGAACCAGCAGGTGACCTTCGACGTCACGCAGGGCCCGAAGGGTCCGCAGGCGGAGAACGTTTCCCCGGCGTAGTTTGCCCGACCCGGAACCTTTCCTGGTCACTCCATGTAGTACCTAAGGAGCCTCGCTCCGCCATCTCGATGGCGAGCGGGGCTCCTGCCTTTTGCCCGCCGGCGACCGCTTGTCCATCGGCGACCGTGCGAATGGCGGCGTCATGAACATTTGCCGCCGATTACCTTGCGCAACGAAAAACGCCGCCCCGGAGCGAACACAACCCACGACACAACCCACGGCCGGAATTACCGCGACGAAGCGGCGAGGCGATTCGTTTTTCCTCCGGCCGGTCAAGGGCAGCCACCGGCCGGACCGGTTGTGTGCGCCAAGAGCATGTCAAGAATGCGGCGCGACGCACAACGGAGACACTCCACGCGCCACACCGTGGCCCACCGCGCGTCACGACGAACCGGCACCGGACGCCACCGGAATCGGCAGCGCGCGACGACCGAACCGTCCGTCAGCCAAAGCGATCACGGAAAGTGGTCACATCGCGACTTGGCGCGGCCTACCGTGGGCAGAATGAGCGAGCACTTGCCCCCGCAGAAGCCGTGCCCCGATTGCGGCGGCAGCGGCACCGTGGACTGGGAGACGCCGGCCGGCGACGAGGTCACCACGCAGTGCTCCGGGTGCGGAGGCACCGGAACCGTCCTGGCGTAGGAGGAGGCAGAGGCGACGTGGCAGCGTTGAACAGGAACGGGAAGCCGGTCGGCCTGGATGCGCAGTACGTCGGCAAACTGCCGTGCTCCACCTGCGGAATACGGTCGATGAAGCTGCCCGGGCGGCAGGGCGGGGTGTGCATCCCCTGTTACGCCGAGGAGTGCGCGGCCGCGGGACGGCGGGCGGCGACGGCCGGCGCCTGGGTGGCCGCGACGTTCGTGGGTGACCCGTGCCTGGCCTGCGGCTCCCGGTCCGTGGACGCCAACGGCTGGGCCTTCTGGTGCAACTCGTGCGAGATGCAGACGGCGGTGGCGCTGCCGCCGCGGTGAGCCGCCGTCCGCCGCGGCTTTGGTTGCCCTGTCTACCACCGGCTTTGTGAGTAGCGTGGAGGGCAGGAAGGGCATGAGCCTGACACGACACGCGCGACAGGCTCTGCACCGCCGCACGATCCGCAGTCCGCCATGTTCAACGGCCGCGCCGAGAACGAACGAAGCCTGACCGCCCCGCTGCCGGCTCCACGCTTCGTGGCCTGGTGGTGGTGGACCGGAGTCGGCTTCGCAGGGCTGATCGCGGCGTTGTACTGGGCCGGCACCGGTCGTACGGCCTGGGACGAGCCCTTCGGGTTCCTCGGCCGGGTCTTCGGCGGCCTCGGCGCGGTCTTCAGTCTCCAGGCACACGAGGGCGCCTCGATCGGCGCCCGGCTCGCCTTCTTCCTGACCCTCCTGCTGCTCCTGTACGTGCTGTGGCGGGCGACCCGCGCCTGGCTTGCGTACAAGCCCGGCGCCGTGGACATCCAGCAGTTGGAGGACGCCACACCGGCCGGAGCCCCCAAGCCGTCCGACGCCGACCTCACCGCCAGGCTCCGCCGGCGGCTGTCCGACAGCAGCATGTACCCGCCGGCGACGCTGCCGGCACAGGCCCCGGCCGAGTCCTTCCTGGAGCTGCTCGGCGACATCGAGATCGACCCCGACAAGCTGGGCACCGCACTGCCGAAGATCCTCAGCCGGCTCCGCCCGAAACTCGCCTACCGGGTCGGTGGCGTCCTCCAGTTCCGCGAGGCCGAGCCGGACCGGTACGGCATGACGGTCACCGTCACGGCGTTCCTGTTCGGCGGCTCGCGCGCGACGACCGTATGGGGCAGCGACTGGGACGACGTCATCCGCAAGGCGGGCAGCTGGGTCATCAGCACGCTGTTGCCGGTCACCCGCGCCGGACGGCTGCCGCCCTGGCGGCAGTGGTGGGGACGGGAGCTCAAACCCGAGCTCTACGAGGCGTACCAGGAGGCGAACGAGCTGAGCCGCGCGGGACGCCACCACGAGGCCCTGGAGCAGTACTTCACCGCGGTGCGCCTCGATCCCACGAACCCCTACCTCCGGGCCGAACTGGCCGAGACCCAGGAGAAAATGGGGCTGCACATCGACGCGCTGGACACCTGCCAGCGGGCGCTCACGCTCGACGGGCAGAGCGCCCGCCGATACCGGAAGCGGCTGTGGCAGAGCCGCTGGAGCCCGCACTGGCGCCGGCTGCGCTACTTCCGGCACCCACGGGTGTACCGCGAGCTGGTCGGGCTGCGGTACCGCAATTCGATCATCCTCGGTACCGCCGAGGTGACCGCGGAGCAGTGGTGTGCCGGCACCGGCACCAACGGCCTACAGACCCGCGAGCACCTGACCCCGCTGCTGGTGGACCGCTACTGGCCGACCGCCGTGGGGCTGGACGCCAAAGGCACCCTGCTCTTCCCGAACCGGCGGAAGGAGGCCGGCCGGGAATCGCTGCGACAGACGCTGGACAGCGAGAACACCGCCGAGGTCCGCCTGGTGATGCAGCGAGCCGCCATGCAGGAGACGCATCGCCTCGCCGCCGACGACGCCTGGGCCCGGGTCTGGCTCTACTGGCCGTCCTGGGTGTGGAGTTGGATCCGGGTCGCCTGGCCCGCCGCCTACTACCAGAGCGTGCGGGGGCCGCAGGCGGCCGTCACCCGCGGCGCCTTCCAGATCAACCGGAGGGTGTGGGCGCCGCTGCGCCTGGCCTGGGCGAGCGCCAAGTACAACGACCACCCCCTGCCCAGGCCACAGAAGTGGCGGCGGCCGTACGCCTGGCGGTACCCCGGCAGCCGGCTCGACTGGACCGGGCTGACGGCCCGGCCACTCCGTTGGAGGCTCCGGGTCGCGGCACTGCTCGGCTCGCGCCGCGACTGGCACACCCACTACAACAGCGCGTGCGTCTACGCCGTCGCCCTGCACGCCGCTGCCGACGACACGGCGCTCCAGGACGCGCTCGCCAAGCAGGCCGTGGCACACCTGGGTCAGGCCGTCCAGGCCACGCGCGGCGGCTCCGCCGCCGTCGAGCGGTCATGGATGGTCGTGGACGACCCCGACCTGGCGCCGCTGCGCAGGCCCGACAGTCGCCCGAACCTGCTCTTCAGCGACTTCGTACGGACCGCGTACCCCAGCGCGGAGGCCTTCCAGCAGGACGCCCGGCGCAGCCGGTCCGACGAGCAGCTGAGGGAGTACGACTACCGGCTCCTCGAAGAGACCGCCAAGGTGATGCGGCAGGTGTGGAAGCAGCGCGGTACGAGGACCAATGTCGACATCCGGACCGCGGCCGAGTGGCTCCGCGTCGAGCGCGAGATCTGCGAATCCCTCCACGGCATCGCCGACGCCGAGCACAGAAGCAGGTGGCAGGACCGGGTCGGCCTCATCCGCTACATCCAGACCAACTGCCAGCCGGTGGCGTCGCGTTGTCCCGGTTTCCCGCCGCCCTTGGTACCGGACCCGGCCGCCCCGCCCAAACTCCCCCAGGATGCCGGGGAGATCGACCGGACGCTTGACGTGCTGAAGCACGACATGGAGGCCGCGCACACCTACTCGACCAGGGACCACAGCCAGCGGCTGCTCCGGGAACGCGCGGCCGACGGCGTGGCAGAGCTGAGCGCGGGAACGCTGCACGCCCTGTCCGCCGGCTACGCGGCGGCCTGGCAGACCCTCGACGACTGGCTGGAACGGGAGACCGGGCACGACGTGTTCCGCCAGGCACTGGACAACGTCCCGCACCTGACGCGGCGACTCGCCCCGACGGGCCCGGCAGGCCGCAAGCTGTCGATCTGAGGCGCGGCTATCGGAGCGCGTCGTTCTTCACGGCCCTGACGAACGCGTCCCAGGCAGCGACGGGGATGAGGAGCGCCGGGCCGTGGGGGGTTGCTTTGGAGTCGCGTACGGGGATGAGGCCCCTCACACTGTCGGCGACCTCGACGCATTCGGCGCCTTCGGCGTTGCTGTAGCTGCTCTTGCGCCAGCTCGCTGACGACCTGTCATTCCTGTCGTGCTGCCTCATCTTTGTAGTCCCTTGCCGCTTCCTCGATGAGTGCCAGGGACGCCTCCGGCGGCATCGCGTTGGCCCTGAGCAGATCGTAGGACCTCCGGTACTTGGCCACGAGCGGCGGATAGTCGATGGTTTCGCCGCTGTGCGCACCTTCGGTGTAAACAACTGGCGGCGCGTCCGGGAAGGTTACGACCTTCAGCACCCCCATCATGAGCGGGTGGCCGACGGTTGACTCCGGAAGGATTTGCAGAACACTCCGCGAGGTCCTGATCACTTCGACGATGTGCTCCAGCTGCTCCGCCATCTGTAGCGGCGCGAGCAGCGGCTTGCGGAGCAGCGATTCAGACAGGATCCCCCAGTACGCCGGCTCCTCACGCTTCCAGAACTCCGCCCGCTTCAGCCGCGCCCGGACGACCTTCTCAGCCTCGGCAGGCTGCGACCAGGGTGCCAGGACCTCTACGACTCGCGAGGCGTACTCCCTCGTCTGTAGAAGACCGGGAATGAGCATGGGAGCCCAGTCCTCGACCGTCGCCGCGCTCTTCTCCATATCCGGGACATCCGCGAAGTACAGCGGATGCCCTTCCTGCCGCGCCTTCCGCGCGTCTTCACACCGCCGCGCGAAAAACCCGTCCGTCTTCAGCTTCTCGTCGACGTGGCGGGCCAGGTCCTCCGGCATCCGCCGTTCGCCGCGCTCGATCTGGCTGAGGAACGAGATGCCGCGGAAGCTGCCCTCCGCGAGCTGTTCGAGCGTGAGGCCCGCCGCTTCCCGCTTGTAGCGCAGCTCGGCGCCGTAGAAGGCCGGCACGCTCGCCGAGCCGTCGGGATCCTTACGAGGGGGCATAACTCACCACCAGTACTTGCCAGTTGCCCTGCGCAACCCGATTCACTTCCACGCTACGCCGGGTGACGTCACGCTGTGAGCAGTTCGTCACAATGCGCACAGGAAGGTGTAGGCACCATGCCCAGCCACATCCACCACGACGACGCGCACGGTCTCGACGTGCACAGCTGCACCGAGTCGCTGCGGGCCGCACTCCAGGAGAACGGGATCACTCTGCCGTCGCTGGGGGTGGACCTGCCGTCGTTCGCCGGGAGCTACCTGCCGGCGCTGGTGGCGCTCGGCAACTGCAATACGGCCACCGCGCGCAAGCTCACCGAAGCGCTCCGTAAAGCGGCCGCCGGGTGAGCGGGTGCATGACAGACCCCGTGCCACCTCCCCCACAGAGGTGACACGGGGGTTCCAGTTTGACGCGCCGAGGCCCTCGGCTCCAGAGGGAGGTCATGTCCTTTCGTAAAGGACAGCTATGTCTTTGGCGAAATCTCGGGCCACGGCGGCGCGGCGCAGCTTCAGGGAGGGGGTGAGGTGCCCGGTTTGTTCGGAGAAGTCCACCGGAAGCACCGCGAAGCGGCGAATGGACTCGGCCCGGGAGACGAGGGCGTTGGCGTCGTCCACGGCGCGCTGGAGGTCGGCGAGGAGGCGCTCGTCGTGGACGAGTTCCTCCAGTGGCAGGTGTTGCTTCTTGTGCAGCTGACGCCAGTGGGCGAGGCCGTCGGGTTCGAGGGTGAGCAGCGCCGTGACGTAGGGGCGGTTGTCGCCGATGACCATGCACTGGCCGACGAGAGGGTGGGAGCGGAGGCGGTCCTCCAGGGGTGCCGGGGCGACGTTCTTGCCGCCCGTGGTCACGATGATCTCCTTCTTGCGGCCGGTGATGGTGAGGTAACCGTCGGCGTCGAGTGCGCCCAGGTCGCCGGTGGGGAGCCAGCCGTGGGCGTCGGTGGCGGGGTGGGCGGCGCCGAGGGCCGGGTCCCAGTAGCCGGCGAAGACGTGGCCGCCGTGGAGGAGGACCTCGCCGTCGTCGGCGATGCGTACGGCGGTGCCGGGAAGGGGCCAGCCGACGGTGCCGATGCGGGGGCGGAGGGGTGGGGTGACGGTGGCGGCGGCGGTGGTCTCGGTCAGGCCGTAGCCCTCGAAGATCTCGATGCCGGCGCCGGAGTAGAAGGCGGCGAGGCGGTGGCCGAGGGGGGAGCCGCCGCAGATGGCGTAGCGGACCTTGCCGCCGAGGGCGGCCCGGATGCGGCGGTAGACGAGAGGGTCGTAGAGCTTGCGGGCGGCCTTGAGGGCGACGCCGGGGCCGGGCCCCTCGCCGTGCTCCCTGGCCTCGACGGCCTCCCCGTAGGAGCGGGCGATGCGGGCGGCGCGGTCGAAGGAGGCGGCGCGGCCCATCTTCTCGGCGGTGGCGCGGCCGGTGTTGTAGACCTTCTCCAGCACGTAGGGGATGACCAGGAGGAACGTCGGGCGGAAGCCGGCGAGGTCGGCGAGGAGGTCGTCGGTCTGGATGCTGGGGGCGTGGCCGAGGCGGACCCGGGCGCGCAGGCAGCCGACGGCGACCATCCGGCCGAAGACATGGGAGAGGGGCAGGAAGAGGAGGGTGGAGGCGGGCTCCTGGCTGGCCGCGTTGAAGACGGGGTGGAGGAGTTCGACGGCGTTGTCGACCTCGGCGAAGAAGTTGGCGTGGGTCAGGGCGCAGCCCTTGGGGCGGCCGGTGGTGCCGGAGGTGTAGATCAGGGTGGCGAGGGCGTACGGGCCGGTGGCGGCGCGGCACTCGTCGACGGCCTCGTCCGGGAGGTCGCGGCCGGCGGAGACGAGTTGGGAGACGGCGCCGGTGTTGAACTGCCAGAGGTGGTCGAGGGCGGGCAGCTCGGTGCGCAGACCACTGATCAGGCGGGTCTCCTCGACGTTCTCGACGACGCAGGCGCGGGCGCCGGAGTCGTGCAGGATCCACTGCGCCTGGTGGGCGGAGGAGGTCGGGTAGAGGGGGACCGTGACCAGTCCGGCGGCCCAGGCGGCGAAGTCGATCAGGGTCCATTCGTAGGTCGTACGGGCCATGATCGCGAGGCGGTCGCCGGGGCGGAGGCCGTGCGCGATCAGCCCCTTGGCGACGGCGCGGACCTCGGCGGCGAATTCGACGGCGGTGACGTCGCGCCAGGCGCCACTGGGCTGCTTGCGGGCGAGGCGACCTCGGCGGGGGCCTCGGCGGCGTTGGTGAAGGGGAGGTCTCCGAGCGAGCCGTGGTCCACGGGCGGGGCGAGCGGGGGGACGTAGACCTCTCGGACCACGCCGCCGACGAGGGTCTTCTGCGGCTCGTTGGGGGTGGGTCCGGGGGGTCCGGGGGGTCCGGCGGGTGCACTTTCCTGGTGGGACACGAGCGGCTCCTCGTTTCTCCTGGGGAGAGTCTCCTGTGGAGTGCGATCACGCCTGGGGTGCGATCGCGACCGCACCGGCCGCGCCGGGGGACGGCACGTTCGTGCGCGTCCGTACGCATCCATACGCGCCCGTACGCAACCCGTCCGTACGCGTCCACACGCATGCCCCGCGCGTCCGTGCGGTCCAACTGCCTGCCGTCGTCGCGGAGTCGGCTCCCGACAGCTCCTGACCCGGCAGTAACCTTACCGAGACGTAAATTTACGCGAGGCACCTGAGCCGGCCAATGCCCGAGCGCCACCTTCGTTGCGGCAATTCCCGCGCCGGGCTGGGCAATTCCGTCCCCGGGTCCACAATTCCGGCTCCGGGCCGGCCCGGCCGCGCAGGCCGGTGGCGGGTTGCTCGCCACCGGCCGGGGCGCCGACCGGCGACAACGCCCGTCACCCGGGGATGCCGGGCGGCCCCTCCCGATGGGCAGGTCCGCCCGGTGTCCAACGCTCTCCGCCCATCAGGTGGCCGAGGCCGGTCCAGGCGAAGTTCATCATCGTGGCGGCGGCGTCCTTCGCCGTCGGGTGCACCGGTTCGCCCGAAGGCCCTTCGTCGGTACGGACGTTGGCCCATTCGGCGAGCGATTCGGCGGCGCCGACCAGGGCGTGCGCCAGGCCCGCCACCTCGCGTTCGGCCAACTCACCGGCGCAGCCGGCCTCTTTGGCGGCGGCGCCGATCAACTCCGTGACGAACGCCGCGATCTCCGCCCGCATGGCGGCCACTTCGTGCGCGAAGGGCTCACCGTGGGTGCGGGCCTGCTGATGCAGCACGGCCCAGCCTTCCGGGTTCTCCGCGGTGTGGGCGAAGAAGCCCTTCAGTCCGCTCCACAGCTGGTGATCGGCCGCCTCCCCCGGCTCGACGGCCGCCGTCACGGCCGCCACCAGCGCCGCCCGCTCGCGCCGGATGACCGCGCTGAACAAGTCCTCCTTCGAATTCAGGTAGAGGTAGACCAGCGGTTTCGAGACCCCCGCCACCTCGGCGATCTCGTCCATCGAGGCTGCCCGATAGCCGCGCCGCGCGAAGGTCAGCACCGCGGCGTCGAGCATCTGCTGCTCCCGGACCGCGCGTGGCACCCGCTTGCTCTTCACAGCTCCCACCCTGAATATCCCTCCATCCCGCCCCTTTACTGCAAAGTAAGTTTACGATCTACGCCCCCTGCTCCCCCTGGCTTGACGAGATCCCCACGAGGCGGGACGACGCGTTGCGCCGCACTGCCGAACGGCCGTGCATCCATGGCTGCACCCTGACGGGCAGGTCGCACAGCAGGGCATCGACACCGCCCCGGCATCCGCCTGTGGACCGGCAGCACGGGGCCGCCGATGCGCAGCCGTCGCTGCTGGTCATGGGCGCCGAGGCCACCGGTGCCGGATGGGCATGTCATCGGGCGGCATGCTGGCCCAGATGGTGCCCGCCGACCACCCCGACCGGTTGATCAGCGCCACTCCCAGGGGCACCAGCGCCCTCAACACCGTCCCGGCCGATGAACTCCCTGGTGCCGCGCCCGAGGTCCAGGAGGTGCGGACGTGCCGGGCGACAGTTCACATCCCCAGAACCGGTTCGCTGCGCTTGGCTTGATCCCCACGTTGCTTTCTGCGGCGCCGTGCTGGTTTCTCGCCGTTACACCTGCGGCGGGCGTGGGTTGTCGGGTGCGGTGAGTGGGAAAGAAAAAGGCCGGTGGGGGTGGCCCCAGTGGCCCCCTACCGGCAGTGAACAGACGGCGCACGCCCCCACAAATCCTTCCCCCCACTCACGGGAGGGGCCGCGCCGCAGGACGAAGTCCGGAGGAGCGGCACCGCACCCGACACACAACGCCCGCCGCAGGCACAACGGCGACAAGCCCCCACGGCGGGACAGCCGACAACGTGGGGCGAGCGCCGGCCGCCAGGCCACGGCGGGACGGCCAAAAACGTGGGAAGGCAGCCAAGCGCAGCGACCGGCTCGTCCACCGGGGCGGCCTCATCGATGCGGATGCTGGTCGCGCCGGCGTAGGCGTCGCGGTCCAGGATCTTCTCCTTGGCCGAGACCAGGATCGGGATGACCGACTGGCCGGCGACGCCGAACCCTCAGCAGCGTCAACCGCCATGCCCGAACCAGCTCCCCTAGTCGCGCGCGACCAACCGGCGCACGCTATGGCGACCAACCTGCATGCGCCGAACACGATCGCCACCGCACCGAGGGAATCCCGCTCAGAACGAGGGCGTTCAGAGGATCTGGGATGCGATTGCGTCGTCGCTGCTGGCGGGTCTGCACCGCGCCGCCGCGACGGCCAGAGCGTCGCCGGGCGCCGATCCTCCGGCAGTGCCATGCCCTCGACCGGTGGGCTGTTCGGGTCATATGCCAGTCGCAACCCCGAAAATGTAACTCACAGTGATCGCCCCGGAGGTGAAAAGTCGCTGTGCGTGTAACTGTGAGGCGGGCGGAGCTCCCGCCCCGAACCCCATCTCATGAGGAGTGTCAGTGACGCAGCAGCCGTACGCGCCGCCCCAATCGCAGCCCATGCCGCAGGGCTACTACCCGCCGCAGCCCCAGCCGTACTACCCGCCGCAGGGCTACTACCCGCCGCCGCCCCCGCCGTACTACCCCCCGCAGGGCTACTACCCGCCGCAGCCCCAGCCGTACTACCCCCCGCAGCACGACGGCGAGAAGGAATACCCGCAGCTCACCGCAGCGACGGTGAAGGGGACTGTACTCGGCCAGGCGCAGGCTCAAATCAGCGCGAAGCTCATCGACAGCGACGGCGAGCCCATCAAGGGCGTGCCGATCACTTTCACTGTTGGTTCGGGCCGGCAGATCGGTATCGGGGTAACGGACGCCACCGGCGTCGCGCGCCTCGACAGCGGATCCAACCTTCTCGACCCCCTGCTGTGGGCCCAGGCCCTCGGCTCTGGTTACGAGGTGCAGTTCCAGGGCAACAAGAAGTTCATGCCCGCGCTCGCACACGGCAAGATCGAACCCGGAATCGGCTGACCGACTGAGACCGCGGGCCGTTCACGCGGCCGACGCCGACCAGACGGGCAAGGCCTCTGTCCTGGAAGGTGATGCCTGCCGCGTCAGTGGCCAGCCCGTCGTCTGAGCCGCGGCCGAGCAGATGCCTGTGGCAGCGCACGCAAATGTGCCCCGACCTTGCGGAGAAGGTCGGGGCACATCCATGAAAGGCAAGGTCAGGCGGCGACCGGTACCTTCGTCTCCGCGTCAGCAGCAGTCGCCGCGGTCAGGCTGATGCTGGTCGCGCCGGCGTAGGCGTCGCGGTCCAGGATCTTCTCCCTGGCCGAGACCAGGATCGGGATGACCGACTGGCCTGCCACGTTGGTGGCCGTCCTCATCATGTCCAGGATCGGGTCGATGGCCATCAGCAGACCGACGCCCTCCAGGGGCAGGCCCAGGGTGGAGAGGGTCAGCGTCAGCATGACCGTCGCGCCGGTCAGACCGGCGGTGGCGGCGGAGCCGATGACCGAGACGAAGGCGATCAGGACGTAGTCGGCCACGCTCAGGTGGACGTTGAAGATCTGGGCGATGAAGATCGCGGCGATGGCCGGGTAGATCGAGGCGCAGCCGTCCATCTTGGTCGTCGAGCCGAACGGCACCGCGAAGGAGGCGTACTCGCGCGGCACGCCGAGGCGCTCGGTGACCTTCTGGGTGACGGGCATGGTGCCGACCGACGAGCGGGAGACGAACGCCAGCTGGATGGCGGGCCAGGCGCCGCGGAAGAACTGAAGCGGGTTGACCTTGGCGACGGTCGACAGCAGCAGCGGGTAGACGCCGAAGAGGACCAGGGCGCAGCCGAGGTAGATGTCGACGGTGAAGGTCGCGTACTTGCCGATCAGGTTCCAGCCGTAGGTGGCGATGGCGTTCCCGATGAGGCCGACGGTGCCGAGCGGGGCGAGCCGGATGACCCACCACAGGGCCTTCTGAAGCAGCTCCAGCACGGAGCGGCTGATCTTCAGCACCGGCTCGGCCTTCTCGCCGAGCTGGAGCGCCGCGATACCGGCGACGGCCGCCATGAAGACGATCTGGAGGACGTTCAGCTCGGTGAACGGCGTGATGACGTCGGTGGGGACGATGCCGGTCAGGAAGTCGATCCAGGAGCCGGCGTGCTCGGGGAGCTTGCCGTCCTTGGGGGTCAGGCCGGTGCCCGCGCCGGGGTTGGTGAGCAGGCCGATCACCAGGCCGATCGCGACGGCGATCAGCGAGGTGGCCATGAACCACAGCAGGGTGCGGGTGGCCAGCCGGGCGGCGTTGTTGACCTGTCGCAGGTTGGTGATGGACACCAGGATCGCGAAGAACACCAGCGGCGCCACGGCCAGCTTCAGCAGTTGGACGAAGAGGTCACCGATGTGCTGGAGCGTCGAGGTGAGCCAGCCGAGGTCACCGTTTTTGGCGATGCCGCCGAGCAGCACGCCCAGCGCGAGGCCGATCAGGATCTGGGCCCAGAACGGGACCTTGGGTATTCGGGAGGACTTGGGGGTCTGGGCGGACGCGGTGGTCTCGGCAGACGTGGACAACGGACACACTCCGGGAACAGATGAGACGTCGGGAAACGGCGTGGATGAGCGCCAGGAGGTCCGTGCTTCGAACAGGATCTCCGGCCGCTGGATCAGATCGGTCAGCGGCGGCAACAGGCCGCGGACATACAGCGGCAAAGATCGACGTGCAGGCGCGCCACGAGCGGAACGCTCATGGGGGACGGGGGCGCGGCTGCGGTCTTCACGATAAGCACGTTAACACTTGAACTTTGAGGAACCCAAAGAAAATCTTTGGGACCGGTGGGGTCGGAGCGGGCGGCACAACCCCCAACAACGCGGCAGGCGCCCGGCCGTGGAGCGTCGTCCACGGCGCCGGGCGCCTGCGAGGTGTGCGGCGGCTGTGATGCGTCTGACAGCCGGCCGGGGAGGGTGGCCTACAGCCCGTCCTCCTGGCTGGCGTTGGCCGCGAGCCGGGCACGCTGACGGTCGACCTTGTCGACGATCTGCTCGGACATCGCGTTCCGCTGCTTGCGCAACAGCACGAAGCTGAGCGGCGCGGAGATCACGATGGCGAGCAGCAGCATCCAGACGGTGTTGGCCGCGCCCACCGCGAGCGGGATGACGTGGACATACGCCAGCCCCCAGACCACCGCGAAGCAGGCAACGAACAGGCCGATGCGAAGGGCGGTGTAGCGGAGCGTGGCGAACTTGTGGCTACTCACGGCGGGGGACCTTCTTCTCAACGGCAACCGAAAGGGTCGCCTTCCAGTCAAGCACAGCACGACCGGTGATCTTCCGGACCCCCGGCGCCCCTCACCCCGTGGGGGCCGGCCCAGCTCTCAGCCCAGCTCCAGCCACATCGTGATGTCGTCGCGGAAGTCGTCCTCGGCGACCTTGATCGCGCGGGGGACCCGGCCGACCTCCTTGTAGCCGCAGGTCTCGTAGAAGCGGCGGAGGCCGGTGCCGCCGCGGCAGGTCAGGCGTATCGCGGTGATGCCGTCGATCGTCCGGGCGGAGTCGGCGACCGCGGCCATCAGCCGGCGGCCGATGCCCCGGCCCTGGAGGGAGGGGTGGACCATGACGCTGTATATCCACAGCCAGTGCTTCATCAGGTGGTGGCCGTTGGGGGCGAGGTAGGCCGTCGCCAGGACCCGGCCGGCCTCGTCGCGGCCGACCAGGAGGCGCTCCCGCCCCTCGGCCAGGGCCGCCAGCTTCTTGACCAGCTCGGGGCGGATGTCGTCGCGCGTCACCGGCGGCACGAAGCCCACCGCACCGCCCGCGTTGGAGACGTCGGTCCACAACGCGCACAGACCGTCGTGGAGTTCGGGGGTGACGACGGGGTCCAGGTCGAAGCGCACGTTCATGACCCGGACCCTAACGCCCACCCCTGACAGACGGCCCTGACCAGCCGAGATGCGCTCAGACGCGCATCGCCTGGGGCGACTCGCGCCGCTCGGGGTCCGGGCCGGGGTACTCGCGGATCGCCTCGTAGCGGGTGTTGCGCTCGACGGGGCGGAAACCGGCGTCGCGGATCAGCTCCAGCAGGTCCTCGCGGGTGAGCTTGTTGGGCGTGCCGTAGTTGTCCGCGTCGTGCGTGATCTTGTACTCGACGACCGAGCCGTCCATGTCGTCCGCGCCGTGCTGGAGGGCGAGCTGGGTGGTCTGGAGACCGTGCATCACCCAGAAGCACTTGATGTGCGGGACGTTGTCGAAGAGGAGGCGGGAGACCGCGAAGACCTTCAGCGCCTCGGCACCGGTGGCCATGGTCGTGCGCGCCTGGAGCCGGTTGCGGACCTTGCCGTCCTTCATGTCGACGAAGTCGTGCTGGTACCGCAGCGGGATGAAGACCTGGAAGCCGCCGGTCTCGTCCTGGAGTTCCCGCAGCCGCAGCACGTGGTCGACGCGGTGACGGGGCTCCTCGATGTGCCCGTAGAGCATGGTCGAGGGGGTCTTGAGGCCCTTTTCGTGGGCGAGGCGGTGGATCCGCGACCAGTCCTCCCAGTGGGTGGCGTGGTCGACGATGTGCTGCCGCACCTCCCAGTCGAAGATCTCGGCGCCGCCGCCGGTGAGCGACTCCAGACCGGCGTCGATCAGCTCGTCGAGGATCTCCGAGGCGGACAGGCCCGAGATGGTCTCGAAGTGGTGGATCTCGGTGGCGGTGAAGGCCTTCAGCGAGACGTTCGGCAGGGCCTTCTTCAGCTCGCTCAGCGACCGCGGGTAGTAGCGCCACGGCAGATTGGGGTGCAGCCCGTTGACGATGTGCAGCTCGGTGAGGTTCTCGTTCTCCATCGCCTTGGCGAGGCGGACGGCCTCCTCGATGCGCATCGTGTACGCGTCCTTCTCGCCCGGCTTGCGCTGGAACGAGCAGTAGGCGCACGACGCGGTGCACACGTTCGTCATGTTGAGGTGGCGGTTGACGTTGAAGTGGACGACGTCGCCGTTCTTGCGGGTGCGCACCTCGTGGGCGAGACCGCCCAGCCATGCCAGGTCGTCGGACTCGTAGAGGGCGATGCCGTCCTCGCGGGTCAGCCGCTCCCCGGCGTGGACCTTCGCCTCCAGCTCGCGCTTGAGGCCCACATCCATCGACGCAGCCATCCGGTCGCCTCCCAGTCTCCGCCCTGTCCTCAAGGCATGTGTCTCTCCGGCCGCTTCGTCAGCCGCGTCCCGTCAGCCGTGTCGCTGGCCGTTTCGATGCGGATAACGAGCTTTGCCGAGCCTACTCCCCCGTCAGGACGGCGGACGGGGCGCCCTTGGCGCACCCGTCCGCCGCTCTGTCTCCTGCCGCAACCCGGTGGCCTATTCGACCTCTTCGGGCAGCTCGCCGACGCGGTTCTCCCACTTGGTGGAGAGCACGATGGTGGTGCGCGTACGGGAGACGCCCTTGGTGCCGGAGAGCCGCCGGATGGTGCGCTCCAGGCCGTCGACGTCGCCCACCCGCACCTTGAGCATGTAGGAGTCGTCGCCGGCGATGAACCAGCAGTCCTCGATCTCTTCGAGGTCGCGCAGCCGGCGGGCGACGTCCTCGTGGTCGGCCGCGTCCGAGAGGGAGATGCCGACCAGGGCGGTGACGCCGAGGCCGAGCGAGGCGGCGTCGACCGTCGCGCGGTAGCCGGTGATCACCCCGGCCGCTTCGAGGCGGTTGATCCGGTCCGTGACGCTCGGCCCGGAGAGGCCCACGAGCCGGCCGAGCTCCGCGTACGAGGCGCGGCCGTTCTCGCGAAGTGCCTGGATGAGCTGCCTATCCACCGCGTCCATGCCCTCAAGCCTTCCAATCTTTACGCATTTTCGAGTTCCGCATGTAGAATCTAAGGCATACAGGGCCTAGGCCCTGCGATTCTTTCAAGCGATCAAAGAAGATCCGACAGGAGTTGTCACCGTGTACTCGATCGAGATGGCCTACGCCCGCATGCGCGAGCTTCAGGACCAGGCCAATCGTTCACGTGCCCACAAGCCCGCGAAGCAGCGGGCCCGGCGCCGCTTCGGCCTCGCCACCGCAGCGAAGCAGCGCTGACCGACCGGGAGAGCGCCGACTCAGGCGCCGACTAAGGAGCGTCCGGGGCCTCCTCTTCCTTGGAGCCGCCCCGAAGCTCCCCCTCCCAACGCCGGTACAACCCGTGCGGCACCTCCGCCGCGTCGAGCACCCGGCCGGCGACGAAATCCACCAGGTCCTGGATGTGCGTCGCCCCTGCGTAGAACGCCGGCGAGGCGGGCAGCACCACGGCGCCCGCCTCGTCCAGGGCCACCAGATGCCTCAGCGTCGGCCCGTTCAGCGGAGTCTCCCGCACCGCGACCACCAACCGCCGCCGCTCCTTGAGCGTCACGCTCGCCACCCGCTGTAGCAGGTCCTTCGACAGCCCCAGCGCCACCCCGGCCACACACGCCGTGCTCGCCGGGACGATCAGCATCCCCTTCACCGGATACGAACCCGACGAGGGCCCGGCCGCCAGATCCCCGGCCGCCCAGTAGCGCACCCGCGCCAGGTCCGCCTCCGTCACCGGAAACGTCGCCGGTTTGCCGTCCGCGCCACGCGCCAGCCATTCCCGCAGGTCGGCACGCCAGTGCGCGTCTCGGAAGGCGATACCGGTCTCGTCCAGCAGCGTCAGTCGCGACGCCCGGCTGACGATCAGGTCCACCGCCTCCCCGGCGGCGAGCAACCCGCGCACCACGGAGGCCGCATACGGCGTCCCGGACGCGCCGGAGATCCCCACGACCCACGGACGGCGCCGACCGGGGTCCTGCTTACTGGTGTCGTTGTGCGGCGGCTCCACGCATCGAGCCTATCCGGCGGAACCAGCGAGCCCCTCACGGCCGTTCTTACGAGTGCGCCCCTCGCCGTGGCCCGGCGGGGACGCACCGACGAGACGCACCGACCAGGAGTGAGGGCCGGAGATGAGGGGACGGCCGGAGATGACCGGACGAGCAAGGCCCGCGATCTGTCTGATGCTGGGCTGGGTGGCGCTGCTCTGGCTGCTGGAAGGCGTCGACTTCGTCACCGGAGGTGCGCTGGACGCCTTCGGCATCCAGCCGCGCGAGCCCGGCGAGCTGGTGGACGTGGTGCCCGCCGCCTTCATGCACTTCGGCTTCGGCCATCTGGCGGCCAACACCCTGCCGTTGCTGATCCTCGGCTTCATCGCCGCACTGCGCACCGGTGTGCGCCGCTTCCTCGCCGTCGTCCTGCTGATCATCCTCGCCAGCGGCCTGGGCGTATGGCTGACCGCCGCCCCCGGAAGCAACACCGCGGGCGCGTCCGGCGTCGTGTTCGGCCTCTTCGGCTACCTCTTGGTGCGCGGCTTCATCGAACGCAAGCCGCTCGACATCGGCATCGGCCTGGCCGTCGGGGTCCTGTACGGCTCGATTCTGTGGGGCGCACTGCCCACCGACAGCGGGATCAGCTGGCAGGGCCACCTCTTCGGGCTGATCGGCGGCGTGCTCGCCGCCTTCGCCCTCCGCGAGCGCCCGCGCAGCACCGGCGCCGTCACCACCGCCGCCCCCCGCGCCACGCTGTAGCCCTCAGACCGTGCCGGAGCCCCTCAGACCGTCAGCCCGCGCACCAGCAGGTCCAGCAGCGCGCAGACGAAGAGCGCAATCCCGATGAAGCCGTTGACCTGGAAGAACGCCCGGTTGAGGCGGGTCAGGTCGTGCGGCTTCACGATCGTGTGCTCGTAGAGGAAGGCCGCCGCCACGATCACCAGGCCCAGCCAGAAGAACGCGCCGGCGCCGGTCGCCAGCGCGTACCAGACGAAGAGGGCCGTCGTGACGAGGTGACACCCGCGCGCCCCCCAGATCGCGGCCGGGATGCCGAACCGGGCGGGGACGGACCGCACGCCGATCTCACGGTCCGTCTCCACGTCCTGGCAGGCGTAGATCAGGTCGAAGCCGCCAATCCAGACGCCGACCGCCAGGCCCAGGATCGCCGCCTCCCAGGACCAGGAGCCGCTGATCGCGAGCCAGGCGCCGACCGGGCCGATCGCCTGGGCGAGGCCGAGGATCGCCTGCGGGAAGTTCGTGAACCGCTTGCCGTACGGATAGACCACCATCGGCACCACGGCGAACGGTGCGAGCGCCAGGCACAGCGGGTTCAGCAGGGCGGCCGCGCCGAGGAAGACGACGAGCGCGATCAGTGCGCCGGTCCACGCGGACTTCACCGACACCGCGCCGGTGACCAGTTCGCGGTGCGCGGTGCGCGGGTTGCGGGCGTCGATCTCGCGGTCGATGATCCGGTTCGCGGCCATGGCGAAGGTGCGGAGGCCGACCATGCAGACGGTCACGAGGAGCAGGCGGGCCCAGTTGATGGTCCGGTCCCCCTGGTACATCGCGGTCAGGGAGGCGATGTAGGCGAAGGGCAGCGCGAAGACCGAGTGCTCGATCATCACCAGGCGCAGGAACGCCCGGGTGCGGCCCTGCTGCGGGACGGCTGCGGATGCGCTGGTCACGAGAGGCCGTACTCCTTCCAGCGGCGGTCCACCAGCGCCGCCGTTCGCGGGTCGGACTCGACCATGTCGGGCCAGCCCCCGTCCCTGGTGTAGCCCTCCTCGGGCCACTTCTTGGTTGCGTCGATGCCTGCCTTGCCACCCCAGAACTGCTGGTAGGAGGCGTGGTCGAGGTGGTCGACGGGCCCCTCGACGACGGTCAGGTCGCGGGCGTAGTCGGTGTTGCCGAGCGCCCGCCAGGAGACCTCGTGGAGGTCGTGGACGTCGCAGTCGGCGTCGACGACGACGATGAGTTTGGTGAGCGACATCATGTGCGCGCCCCAGATGGCGTGCATGACCTTCTGGGCGTGCTTGGGGTACTTCTTGTCGATCGAGACGATCGCGCAGTTGTGGAAGCCGCCGGACTCGGGGAGGTGGTAGTCCACGATGTCCGGGACGATGATCTTGAGCAGGGGGAGGAAGAAGCGCTCGGTGGCGCGGCCGAGCGGGCCGTCCTCGGTCGGCGGGCGGCCGACCACGATCGACTGGAGCAGCGGGCGCTTGCGCATCGTCACACAGTCGATGGTCAGCGCCGGGAACGGCTCCTGCGGCGTGTAGAAGCCGGTGTGGTCGCCGAACGGCCCCTCCGGCAGCATCTCGCCGGGCTCCAACCAGCCTTCGATGACGACCTCGGCGTTGGCCGGGACCTGGAGCGGGACGGTCTTGCAGTCGACCATCTCGATCCGCTTGCCCTGGAGGAAGCCGGCGAAGAGGTACTCGTCGATATCGCCGGGGAGCGGGGCGGTGGAGGCGTAGGTGACGGCCGGGGGGCAGCCGAAGGCGATGGCGACCGGCAGCTTCTCCCCGCGCTTGGCGGCGACCTGGTAGTGGTTGCGGCTGTCCTTGTGGATCTGCCAGTGCATGCCGATGGTGCGCTTGTCGTGGCGTTGCAGGCGGTAGAGGCCGAGGTTGCGGACGCCGGTCTCGGGGTGCTTGGTGTGCGTCAGGCCGAGGTTGAAGAAGGAGCCGCCGTCCTTGGGCCAGGTGAACAGGGCCGGGAGCTGCTCCAGGTCGACCTGGTCGCCCTGGAGGACGACCTCCTGGACGGGCGCGTTCTCGCCCTTCACCTTCTTCGGCGGGACGTGCGTCATGCCGGCGAGCTTGCCGAACGCCTCGCGGACGCCGACGAAGCCGTGTGGCAGCTCGGGCTTGAGCAGCCCGCCGATCTTGGCGCTGATCTCCTCGTACGACGCCAGGCCGAGCGCCTTCAACAGGCGGCGGTCGGTGCCGTAGACGTTCATGGCGAGCGGCATCGCGGAGCCCTTGACGTTCTCGAAGAGCAGCGCGGGTCCGCCGGACTTCTGCACCCGGTCCACGATCTCGCCGACTTCCAGGTACGGGTCGACCTCGGCCTTGATGCGCTTGAGGTCGCCTTCCCGCTCAAGGGCGCGCAGGAACGAGCGGAGATCGTCGTAAGCCATGCGCTCCAGTATCGGGTACGCACTACCCTGGGCGGGTCACCGGGCCCTGGCGGGGGCCCGCCGTCGCGCGCAGGGGGCTCGTTCCACAATGCTCAGGTATCTGCCGTTCCTACTGGTGCTGGCCCTGTGGATCTATGCGTTCATCGACTGCCTCAACACCCCCGAGTCGCAGGTGCGCGGTCTGCCGAAGGTGGTGTGGGTGATCGTCATCCTGCTCTTCGGCGAGGTGCTGGTCGGCCCGATCGCCTGGCTGGTGGTGGGCAGGCACCGGCAGCCGGTGGTGGGCGGCGGTGGCAGTACGCCCTCGGAGTGGCACCGCAACCACAGTGCGAAGTGGGTCGCGCCGGACGACAACCCCGAGTTCCTCAGGTCCCTCAAGGAGGAGAACAAGAAGGACGAGGCGCTGCTGAAGGACTGGGAGGCCGATCTGCGGCGCCGCGAGGAGGAGCTGCGGCGCAAGCAGGACGGGGCCGCGAACGGTCCGGACGACACTCCGCCGGCCAAGGGCTAGGGGCGTCCCCGGGTGGCTGGTGCCGCGTACGGTGAGCCCATGGACCGTACGCAGGACTGGGATCGGGATCGCGACGAGCTCCGCCTGCACGGCGGCACAGACGGGCACGGCGGTACCGACGGGCACAGTGGTCCGTCCGGTCACCCTCCGCACCTTCAGGAGCAGGCCCGCGCGATGCTGGCGACGGCCGTCGCCGAGGCGCGGGCGGGGCTGGCCGAGGGGGGCATCCCGATCGGTGCGGCGTTGTTCGGGGCGGACGGCGTGCTGTGGGGGCGTGGCCACAACCGTCGGATTCAGGACGGGGACCCGACGATGCACGCGGAGACGGCGGCCTTCCGGGCGGCCGGTCGGCGGCGCAGTTACCAGGGGACGACGATGGTCACGACGCTCTCCCCGTGTTGGTACTGCTGCGGTCTGGTGCGCCAGTTCGGCATCTCGCGGGTGGTGATCGGCGAGGCGCGGACGTTCCACGGCGGGCATGACTGGCTCGCCCGGCACGGTGTGCGGATCGTGCTGTTGGACGACCCGGGGTGCGTGGAGATGATGCGGGAGTTCATCGGGGCGCATCCGGCGCTGTGGCACGAGGACATCGGGGTGGATTGAGCCCGTGACGCCCGGCTCGGTGCGCCCAATTGGGTGGCCGCGAGCGGTGGCGGTCGGTGAGGATGGTCCGCCATGAGCACTGGTCAGAGCAGTTCCGAGCCCGTCCGTCGTATCCGTGCCCAGTACACCGAGGAGACGGTGACGGTCTATCAGGCGTACGCGCCGGCACTGGGGGTGCCGGCCGCGCGGGACGGGCGGTTCCCGCCGGCGTGGAAGCGGGAGCGGATGACGTGGATCAAGCCGTCGTTCCTGTGGATGATGTACCGCTGCGGCTGGGGCACGAAGGCCGACCAGGAGACGGTGCTCGCGGTGGAGATCGACCGGGCGGGCTTCGACTGGGCGTTGCGGCACGCCTGTCTGTCGCACCACGACCCGGACGAGCATGCGGACCGGGGTGCCTGGCAGCGGCAGTTGAAGGGGTCGCCGGCGCGGGTGCAGTGGGATCCCGAGCGCGACCTCCGGCTGCGGCCGTTGCCGTACCGGTCGTTGCAGCTGGGGCTGGCGGGCGAGGCGTCGCGCCGGTACGCCGACGAGTGGACGGTGGCGATCCGGGACGTCACTCCGCTGGCTCGTGAGGTCCATGCGCGGGTGCGCTCGGGGGACGTCGAGGGGGCGGCCGCGTTGCTTCCGCAGGAGCGTCCCTACCCGGCACCCGGGGGAACTCCGGGCCTTCGCCGCGTGTCCTGACGCAGCCTCGTAAACGCGTAAATCCGGCCACCGAACGGTCCGTGGAGGGCTGCTTCGTGTGGCGTATGCGACGTAGTGCCGACCGGCCAACTCTGGTCCGTTCACGGCCAATTGAGGCACCGTTCAGAAACGCTCCCCTGCCCGGGAAACTCTCTCGCCGCCACAGTCATGTCGGCCCACTGAGGGCTCACGCGACTCAGGGAGAGTGGCACATATGCCCGACATGACCCGACGCAGACTCCTCGGCTCCGCGGCCGGCGCGGTCGGCGGCGCGGCGGCGCTGTCGCTGTTGCCGCCCAGCGTGCAGAAGGCCGTCGCCGCCGGCCCCGCACGGCACGGTTCACTGGACGACGTCGAGCACGTCGTCATGCTCATGCAGGAGAACCGTTCGTTCGACCACTACTTCGGCACCCTGCGCGGTGTCCGTGGCTTCGCGGATCCGGACGCGCTGACGCTGCCGGACGGCCGGTCCGTCTTCCACCAGCCGGACGCGGAGAACCCGGACGGCTACCTGCTGCCGTTCCGGCTGAACACCCACACCTCCAGCGCGCAGGCCATCCCGTCCACCAGCCATGCCTGGTCGGTGCAGCACGAGGCGTGGAACGGCGGCACGATGGACCGCTGGCTGCCGGCGCACCGCAAGGCGGACGGGGTGAACGGCCCGTATGTGATGGGCTATCACACGCGGGAGGACATCCCGTTCCAGTTCGCCCTCGCCGAGGCGTTCACGCTCTGTGACAACTACTTCTGTTCGGTCTTCGGGCCGACCTGGCCCAACCGGCTCTACTGGATGACCGGCACCCTCGATCCGGGCGGCGCGCGGGGCGGCCCGGTGCTGAACAACACCGCGCCCAAGCCGTACCGCTGGACGACGTACGCGGAGCGGCTGGAGGCGGCCGGCATCAGCTGGAAGGTGTACCAGGAGGAGGACGACTACGGCTGCAACCTGTTGGAGCAGTTCCAGACGTTCCGGGACTCACAGCCGGGTGAACCGCTGTACGAGCGGGGGATGCGGCCGCAGCCGGCCGGCACCTTCGAGGACGACGCCCGCAACGACCGGCTGCCGGCGGTGTCCTGGCTGATCCCGACCAGCCATCAGTCCGAGCATCCGGACTACCTGCCGGCTGCCGGCGCGGACTACGTGGCGCAGAAGATCGAGGCGATCGCGTCCAACCGGAAGGTGTGGGCCAAGACGGTCTTCATCCTGAACTACGACGAGAACGACGGACTCTTCGATCATGTGCCGCCGCCGGTGCCGCCGCCGGGTACGAAGGACGAGTTCGTGCGGGGGCTGCCGATCGGCGGTGGTTTCCGGGTGCCGTGCCTGATCGTCTCGCCGTGGACGGTGGGCGGCTGGGCGGCCGGTGACGCCTTCGACCACACGTCGGTACTCCAGTTCCTGGAGCGCTGGACGGGGGTCGAGGAGCCCAATATCAGCGACTGGCGGCGGGAGACGTTCGGCGATCTGACGTCGGCGTTCGGGTTCCGGCATGCGGCGCACCGCCCGCCGCGGCTCCCGGACGACACCGCCGAGCAGCTGGTCGAGGCGCAGTGGGAGGTGGCGCATCTGCCCAAGCCGACGCTGCCGGGTGGCGGGCAGTATCCGCCGCGGCAGGAGCGGGGGCGGCGCAAGCGGCGCTGAGGGGCCCCGGGCGGTAGGGCCCCTGGCCGTGAGGCTGTGAAGCCGTGGGCCCGTGGGGCCGCGGAGACGACGGTGCCGTACGGGCTGCCGAGTGGCAGGGCTCCCGTACGGCACCGCGGGGTGGTGGGCCGACCGGTGGGTCAGACTCCGGCGTAGGAGTGCAGGCCGGTCACGAAGATGTTCACGCCGTAGTAGTTGAAGAGGTAGCAGGCGAAGGCGATCAGGCCGAGCCAGGCGGCCTTGCGGCCCTTCCAGCCGGCGGTCGAGCGGGCGTGCAGGTAGCAGGCGTAGGCGACCCAGGTGATGAAGCTCCAGACCTCCTTGGGGTCCCAGCCCCAGTAGCGGCCCCAGGCGGCCTCGGCCCAGATGGCGCCGGCGATGATGGTGAACGTCCACAGCGGGAAGACGGTGGCGTTGATCCGGTAGGCGAACTTGTCCAGGGAGGCGGCGGAGGGCAGCCGTTCCAGGACGGAGCTGGCGAAGGCGCCGGGCTGCTTGCCGGTGGGGTCGGCGAGCTTGGCCTCGTAGCGGTCGCGGAAGAGGAACAGCAGGGTGGCGACGGCGCCGAGGTAGAGGACGGCGCCGGAGATGATGGCGCAGCTGACGTGGATCCACAGCCAGTAGGAGTGCAGGGCCGGGACGAGCTGGTCGCTGGCGGTGTAGAGGACGCTGACGGCGAGGCCCAGGTCGAGCAGGACGGTGGTGACCAGGGGGAGGCCGATCCAGCGGACGTTCTTCTTGAGCGTGAGCAGCAGCAGGTAGATGCCGACCGCGACGGCCGCGAAGGTGGTGGAGAACTCGTACATGTTGCCCCAGGGGGCACGCTGTACGGACAGGGCGCGGGTGACGACGCCGCCGACGTGGAGCGCCCAGGCGAGGACGGTGAGCGAGATGGCGATCCGGCCGTAGAGGTCGCCCTTCTCCGTGCCGCCGGCGGCGCCGGGGCCGTCGGGGACGTCGCGGCTGCCGGAGGCGGATTTGGTGATGACCTTGGGGCGCTCCAGTACGGCGGTGCCCCCGCCCTGCTGCGACGTCTGGACGGTGATCGTCGCGGAGGCCGGCGCGGCCGTCGACGTGAGGGCGGCGGCGGTGCGGCCGACCTTGCTGCGGCTGCCGAACACCCACTCGGCCATGTGGGCGATGAAGGCGAGGGTGTAGACCGCCATCGCCGAATAGACCAGCAGGTTGCTGTTGTGCGCCAGTGTCTCGTTGGCTGCGGCCGCGATGTTCACGCGCGCGCTCCTTCGGAGGGGTCAGCAGGACCGTCAGAGTCAGTGGGCTCCGCGGGGTCTGGGGAGGGTTCGGGGTCGGCGCCGGCTGCGGCGGGCGGGGCGATCGGCGCGTCGGGTTCCAGGGCCAGTGCGAGGTCGGCGAGCTCCTCGGGGAGCTTGGTGGACTCGTTGCGGCCGAGTCCGGCCATCTCGACGACGGTGACGGCGACGCCGTCCTCCTCGACCCGTTCGGCACGCACCCAGACCCGGCGCCGCTGGATGAACAGGGAGCCGGCCAGGCCCAGCAGGGCACAGGCCGCGCCGGTCAGCGCGAGGCCGTTGCCCGGCTGGTGGGCGATCTTGAAGCTGGCCCAGGTCTTGACGCCGTTGAAGGTGATGCTGCCGTCGCCGCCGGGCAGCTTCATGGTTTCGCCGGGCTTCATCATCTGGGCGACGGCCCGGCCGTCGACCTTGTACTGCGTCAGGCCCTTCATCTGGAGCTGGTAGACGTTCTGCGGCAGTCCGGAGTCGACGCCGAGGTCGCCGTGGTAGGCGGTCAGCACCAGGCGGGGGTTATCCAGGGCGGGGAACTGGGAGAACATCGTGCCGGAGCCCTTGCCGCCGAAGGTGGGCACGAAGAAGCCCTGGAAGCCGAGCTGGTTGCGCCTGCCGTCCTTGGTCCTGGCGCCGGGCACCTTGACCACGCCGGTCGAGGTGAAGTTCTTGGGGTCCTGCGGGAGGAAGGGGACGGCACCCTGGTAGACGACCTTGCCGCGGCCGTCCTTGACGGTGACTTCCGGCGAGTAGCCGTGCGAGAGGAGGTAGACCTTCGAGCCGGCGATGTCGAGCGGGGTGTTCACCTCGATGCTGGTCTTGTGCTCCGCGCCGTCCGCGCCGGCGAAGTACGAGATGTCGGCGCGGAAGATGCGCGGGGTGCCCTTCTGGGGGCCGGAGCGCTCGTAGGTGGCGACGAACTTGTTCAGGGTGAAGCCGAACGGCTCCAGGTTGTCGGTGTCGAAGAAGGCACCGGACTTGAAGTCGTCGTACTGGGTGATGCTGTTGGCGAAGCCGTCGCCTTCGGTGACCAGCTTGCCGCCTTCGGACTTCCACAGGCTGCCGACGGCGAACGCCACCAGCATCACGATCAGCGCGACGTGGAAGACCAGGTTGCCGACCTCGCGCAGGTAGCCCTTCTCGGCGGAGATCGCGGTGCCGGCCTGGTGGGCGCGGAAGCGGCGCTTCTTCAGCATCCGCTCGGCGGCGGCCAGGACCTCGTCGGGGTCGGCGTCGGTGCGCCAGGTGGTGTAGGCGGGCAGTCGGGTCAGCCGGCGCGGGGCGGCCGGCGGGCGGCCGCGGAGCTGTCCGACGAACTGCCAGCTGCGCGGCACGATGCAGCCGATCAGGGAGATGAACAGCAGCAGGTAGATCGCCGAGAACCACACCGAGCTGTAGACGTGGAACATCCCCAGCTTGTCGTAGAGCGCGCCGAGGGTCGCGTGGTCGGTCTTGAACTGGTCGACCTTGACCGGGTCGATGCTGGTCTGGGGGATCAGCGAGCCGGGGATGGCGCCGATCGACAGGAGGAAGAGCAGCAGCAGCGCGACCCGCATGGAGGTCAGTTGCCGCCAGAACCAGCGGGCCCAGCCGAGGGGGCCGAGCGAGGGGAGGGTGACGTCTTCCTTGGGCGCGGTGGAGAGCTGGGATCCGGCCGCGCCGAGATCGCTGCCCGCGTCGGCCGGGGCGGTGCCGCCGGATTCCGGGTCGCGGGGGGTGTCGGTCGTGGTGGACATCAATCAGATCCCAACGGTGATGCTTTGCGTCCAGCTCTGTAGTTCGGACATCAGCATGTCCCAGACGCCGGTGACGAGGAGGAGGCCGAGCGCGACCATCATGCCGCCGCCGGCCCGCATGACCCACACGTAGTGCCGCTTGACCCAGCCGAACGCCCCGAGCACCCGGCGGAAGGCGAGGGCGACGGCGATGAACGGCAGGCCCAAGCCCAGACAGTAGGCGACGGTGAGCACGGCGCCGCGGGTGGCGCTGGCCTGGTTGAGGGCCAGTGTGTTCACGGCGGTGAGGGTGGGGCCCAGGCAGGGCGTCCAGCCGACGCCGAAGAGCATGCCGATGACCGGCGCGCCGGCGAGCCCCATGGCAGGCTTCTTGTGGAACCGCAGCTCGCGCTGCCCGAAGCGCTTGAGGACACCGGCGAAGGCGAGCCCGAGCAGGATCATCAGCACGCCGAGCACGCGCGAGACGGTGCCCCGGTAGTCCTGGAGGGTGTCTCCGAAGTACCCGAAGAGGGCGCCGCCGGAGACGAAGACGGCGGTGAAGCCGAGGACGAAGAGGGTGGCGCCGGCCAGCATCCGGCCGCGGCGGGCCTCGGCGAGGTCGGTGCCGGTGACGCCGGTCACGTACGACATGTAGCCGGGGACGAGCGGCAGGACGCAGGGGGAGAAGAACGAGACCAGCCCGCCGAACAGGGCGACGGGCACGGCGGCGAGCAGGGCGCCGTTCAGGATGGTCTCGTTGCGGGGGGCCGCGGCGAGCAGTACGAGGTCCATGGCCGCGGCGGTCACTTCTCGGCGATCAGCTTGTTGACCATGCTGCGCAGATCGTCCTCGGTGAGCGGGCCGATCGAGCGTGCGGCGATCTTGCCGTGCCGGTCGATGGCGATCGTGGAGGGGATGGACTGCGGGTTGAGGCTGCCCTTGGGGAAGCGCAGCATCAGCCGGCCGGTGGGGTCGAACAGGCTCGGGTAGGGCACCTTGTGCTCTTCCTCGAAGCTGGTGGCCTGCGACTTCTCGGAGTCGCGGGTGTTGATGCCGACGAACTGGACGCCCTTGCCGCTGGTCTCCTTGGCGACCTTGACGAAGTTCGGCGCCTCGGCGATGCAGGGGCCGCACCAGGATCCCCAGACATTGAGGATGACGACCTTGCCCTTGTAGTCGGCGACGTCCAGCTGCTTGCCGGTGGTGGTCTCGCCGGAGAGGTCGGGCGCCGGCTGCCGGTCGCCCTGCTTGACGGTGTCGACGCCGTTCTTGCCCGGGACGAACCGGGTCTGGGCCGAGCCGCCGGAGACGCCGTCGCCGCAGGCGCTCAGCGTCAGCGAGGCGGCCGCGGCCGCTGCGGCGAGCAGAGCCAGGCGGCGGCGCGTGCGGCGCCGGGGGGCGCGGTCAGCACTCATGTGAAAAGTTTCGCATGGGCCTTTTCCGGATCTTCCGCACCCCCCTGGGTGGCTCGGCCCGGGTGTGGAAGGGGCACGTCAGGCCGCTGTGAGGTAGTCCTTCCAGCCGACCCTGGGGCGCTTGCCGACGGGGACCTCCTGGAGCAGGCGCAGCACCTCGGGGTCCTGGGCGTCCATCCAGTCGGTGAGCTGGCGGAAGGACACCAGATGGACGTCCTGGTTCTGCTCGTTGGCAATGTGCTTGAGGGCATCCTCGACGGCGTCCATATAGATACCGCCGTTCCACTGCTCGAAGTGGTTGCCGATGAAGAACGGCGCGCGATTGGTCTCGTAGGCGCGGCGGAATCCGGAGATATAGGCGTCGGTGGCCTGCTGGCGCCAGCCGGGGTAGTAGGCCGGCGGGGCATTGGTGGAGTTCCTGGACTGATTGGCGAGCATGTTGTAGTCCATCGAGAGCACCTCGAAAGAGTGCCCGGGGAACGGCACCTGCTGGAGCGGGTAGTCCCAGAGGCCCATCTTTTTCTTGGGCCACATCTGGAGTCCGCCGGGCGAGCTGGCGTCATAGCGCCAACCGAGTTCGTTGGCGATGGGCAGCAGGTTCTCCTGGCCGAGCAGGCATGGCGTGCGGCCGCCGACCAATTCCTGTCGGTAGTCGAAGGGCAGCGGTTCAAGATCGGCGAAACCGGTGTTGGTCCGCCACTTGGTGACGAAGTCCATCGCCTGCTCGATCTCGGACCGCCACTCCTCGGGCGACCAGTACCTGACCGAGGTGTCGGCGCTGCCGCAGAAGTGGCCGTTGAAGTGGGTGCCGACCTCGTGGCCGTCCAGCCAGGCCTGGCGGACGTACTTCAGGGTCTCCTGGATGTGGTCGTCGTTGAGGTAGCCGATGGCGGAGGCGCCGCGCGGGTTGTTCGGCGGTTCGTAGAGGTGCCTTTGGGATTCGGGCAGGAGATAGAGGCCGGAGAGGAAGAAGGTCATGGCCGCGCCGTGGTCCTTGGCGAGCTTGAGAAAGCGCGGGAAGAGGCCGTTTCCGACCTCTCCCGCGCCGTCCCAGGAGAAGACCACGAACTGCGGAGGGGTCTGTCCGGGCTCCATCCGTTCGGGTGCTTTCGGCTGGTACGGCTGCGCGCCGTAATTCGCGGTCGATCCGTCACCGATGAGCTTGGGGCGAGCCTGGACGGCGTTCTTTGCCTTCTGCCGGTCCGCCCCCGCGTCCGAGTCCGACGGCGAGCAGCCGGCGATACCTATCGCCGCGGCTGCCCCAACTCCCATGGTCAGCAGGTTTCGCCGACTGATCGTCCGCATACCCTCGTCCCCATCCATGCTCACCGAACTCGATATCCATATAAACGGACAACCGAGTAGGGGGCATGTTGAGCGAGGAGGGGGTCCGGGTTAATCGCTCAGATATTTCATTTTGCTCGCCTTTACCGCTCCGCCATATGACGCAGCATCAGGCCCCGAAAGCCTTGGCCTTTCCCTTGACGGGTTTGGCGCCGGCCAGCAGGTGGGAGGGAACCAGGTCGCGCGCCGGCTCGCTGTACCCCACCGAAATGATCTTGTCGCCGTGGAACGTGAACGACGTCAGCGACGCCAGCGTGCACTGCCGCCTCCGCGGGTCGTGCCACAGCCGCCGCCGCTCCGCGAAGCTGCGGACGATCCAGATCGGCAGCTGATGGCTGACCGCCACCGCCTCGTGCCCCCGGGCCGCGTCCCGCGCCGCGCCGAGCGCCGCCATCATCCGCACGACCTGCTCGATGTACGGCTCGCCCCACGACGGCCGGAACGGATTCGTCAGGTACTTCCAGTTCCCCGGCTTCTTCAGCGCACCGTCACCGACCCCGAAGGTCTTCCCCTCGAAGACGTTGGCCGCCTCGATCAGCCGCTCGTCGGTGGCCAGCTCCAGGCCGTGCACACCCGCGATCGGCGCCGCGGTCTCCTGCGCACGCTCCAGCGGCGAGGCGACGACATGGGTGATGTCGCGCTGCGCGAGGTGCTCGGCGACCCGGTCGGCCATCTTCCGCCCGAGGTCGGAGAGGTGGTAGCCCGGCCGGCGCCCGTACAGCACGCCCTCGGGGTTGTGCACCTCGCCGTGCCGCATCAGGTGGACAACGGTGATCTCTTCGCTGCTCATGTCACCCATCATTCCGTCGCTTCGGCGGCGGCCCGGGCGGCGGCCGGCAGGGCGGCCGCGATCCGCTCGACGGCCTGTGCGTCGTGCGCGGTCGAGACGAACCACGACTCGAAGGCGGACGGCGGGAGGTAGACGCCCTGCGCCAGCATCGAGTGGAAGAAGGCGGTGAAGCGGAAGGACTCCTGCGCCTTGGCCTGGTCGTAGTTCGTGACCTCCGCACCGCTGAAGAAGACCGAGAACATGTTGCCCGCCACCTGGAGGCGGTGCGCCACGCCCTCCTTCGCCAGCGCCGCGGTGACCAGCCCCCGCAGCTCGGCGGAGACCGCGTCGACCGTCTGGTACGCGGCGTCGTCCAGCAGCCGCAGCTGGGCGACGCCGGCCGCGGTGGCGATCGGGTTCCCGGACAGGGTGCCCGCCTGGTAGACCGGGCCGGCCGGGGCCAGCTGCGCCATGACGTCGGCGCGGCCGCCGAAGGCCGCGGCCGGGAAGCCGCCGCCCATCACCTTCCCAAAGGTCATCAGATCCGGGCGAACACCATCGATTCCGTACCAACCGGACTTGCTGACGCGGAAGCCGGTCATCACCTCGTCGGAGATGTACAGCGCGCCGTTGGCGGCGCACAGGTCCTTCAGCCCCTGGTTGAAGCCGGGCAGCGGCGGCACCACGCCCATGTTGCCGGGCGACGCCTCGGTGATCACACAGGCGATCTCGCCGGGGTGCGCGGCGAACGCGGCCCGCACCGCCTCCAGGTCGTTGTAGGGCAGCACGATGGTGTCGCCGGCCTGCGCGCCGGTCACCCCCGGCGTGTCGGGCAGGCCGAACGTCGCCACGCCCGAGCCGGCCGCGGCCAGCAGCGCATCCACGTGCCCGTGGTAGCAGCCCGCGAACTTGACCACCTTCGGCCGGCCGGTGAAGCCGCGCGCCAGCCGGATCGCGGACATCGTCGCCTCGGTGCCGGACGACACCAGACGCACCTGCTCGACCGGCTCGATCCGGGCCACGATCTCCTCGGCCAGCTCGACCTCGCCCGCGCCGGGCGTGCCGAACGACGTACCGCGGGCGACCGCCTCCTGGACCGCGGCGATCACCTCGGGGTGCGCGTGACCGAGGATCATCGGCCCCCACGAGCACACGAGGTCGACGTACTCACGGCCGTCGGCATCGGTGAGGTACGGACCGGTACCGGACACCATGAACCGGGGCGTACCGCCCACGGCCCGGAACGCCCGCACCGGAGAGTTGACGCCGCCCGGCGTCACCACGGACGCACGCTCGAACAGCGACTGCGAAACAGGGGCTTCAAAAGGAAAAGACACTGTGATCCTGACCTGCATAAACGGGGTGGGCGGCGGCGCACGGACACGGCCCGGCTGACAACGTGCGGGAATCCCCGCTTGGACCTCCTAGGGTGCCGCGCGGTTCCCGCTCGATCCTTTTTTGATTCCTCTCGCTTCCGACCGGGCGTCAGCCCCCAGTCGTCTGCGAAACTGGGGCGACGTACGAGTAAGTCACGCAAGCAATGGTCTCAGAGGCGCACGGGGGCGTGCGGCCGGGCGTTTCATGCGCCGGCGACGGGGGAGGTCTCTGAGACGATGATCGGGTTGCGCGGCTGGGGCTGCGAGTGGTCGGGTGGAGATATGCATCGCGGTGGCGAACTGGGCGAGGGAACCGATGACCGGGGTTCCGGGCGCGCCCAGCGCGGCCGTCACCGGCGCGAGGACCGTGAGGGCCGCGACGACCGCGCGAACACCGAGAACATCAAGGGTGGAGAAATCAGAGGCCGGGGCATGGGGGTGACGTACAAGTACTTCGGCGCGCCGAACGGTGCGACCGCGGCCCGTGTCCCGATCTCCATGCGCCCGGAGGAACTCGGCGGTGACGAGCTCGGCATGGGCGGCATGTTCACCAAGATCAAGCCGGAGACGATGGCCGCCATGGTCCTCACCGGTATAGAGGGCATACCGCTCCACAAGGTTCCGCCCCTCGAACTCGTCGTCCTGCACCCCGACTACGCCGTCGTCAAGCTGCCCATGACCGTGGTCGACCCGCTGCGCGGGGTCGGCGAGGAGTCGGTCGGCGCGGCCGCCTTCATCTGGTCCACCGTCCCCGACCGGGGCGGCCCGCGCGACGCCTTCACCGTCTACCAGCTGCTGCACGAGTGGCAGGACTTCAGCCACCGGCTGCACGAGGCGGGGCACCAGGCGTACTGCCTGGTGTGGCCGTAACGGTTCAGCGGCAGCGGTCCGAGAGGGAACGGTTCGGCGGGCGCGAACCGGCCGCGGGCGCCCCGGTGCCCCCGCCGGGCCGCCCGCCGAGGCAGCCTCCGGGGTAGCCCCGGGGTGAGCCGCGGGGCTACCCGCCCGGGTGGCCGCCGGACCGCTCACCAGGTGGGCCGGGCCGACACCCCGCCGTCCACGACGAGGTCGTGCCCGCTGATCCAGGACGCCATCGGTGAGGCGAGGAACACACAGGCGTCGCCCACGTCCTCCGGCCGCCCCAGCCGCCCGGTCGGCACCGCCGCCCGCCAGCGCCGCACCCCCTCCGGCCAGTCCTCGGCCAGGCCCGGGCGCGCGATCAGCCCCGGCGAGACGCTGTTGACGCGGATCCCGTACGGCCCGTACTCCAGCGCCGCCGCCCGCGCATGCATCACCACGGCCGCCTTGGACGCGCAGTAGTGGGCGTGCTGCGGCGCCGGCCGGTCCGCCTCGATCGAGGCGATGTGCGTCACCGAGCCGCCGCCGCCCTCCCGCATCACGGCCGCCGCGGCCTGGGTGCAGGCGAACACCGAGTGCACGTTCACGTCCGCCACCGCCCGCCAGTCGGCGAGCGACATGGTCGCCAGCTCCTGCGTCGGCTGCACCCCCGCGTTGTTCACCAGGGCGGTCAGCCGGCCGCGCCAGTCGGCCGCCTCGGCCACCAGCCGGTGGCACTCCGCCTCGACGGCCAGGTCCGCGGAGAGCGCCCGCGCCTGCCCGCCGCCCTGCTCGATCCGCGCCACCAGCGCCCGTGCCGCCTCGGCGCCCGTACGGTGGTGCACCACGACGGCCGCCCCGGCAGCCGCGAACCGCAGCGCGATCCCGCTGCCGATGCCACCGGCGGCCCCGGTGACGAGCACGACCTGTCCACTGAGATCGGGCAGCTCGGCCGGCCCGGGTTGGCGGATCCGGCCGGGTTCACCAGTTTGATCGGGTTGATCGGGTTGGCTGGCTTGGCTGGCTTGGCCGGGCTGACCGGGCTGACCGGGCTGACCGGGCTGACCGGGCTGACCGGGCTGACCGGGCTGACCGGGCTGACCGGGCTGACCGGGCTGACCGGATCGTGTCGGTCGGCCCTCCGCCCCGAAAGCATCCGCCCCGTCCCCGGCGTTGGGCTCACGAGGGGTTCGCACCCCTGTCATGACCGGCTCAGCGCGGCGATCCGCGCTGCCTCCCCGGGGAAGCGCGCGGCCAGTTCGGCGGCGTCCCCGTGCTCGTAGTCCTCGTAGGTGAATCCGGGAGCCATCGTGCAGCCGAAGAGCGTCCAGGCACCGCCGTCGGCGACCTCGGCGGCCATCCACGTCCCGGCGGGTACCGCGTACTGGACCTGTTGCCCGCCCAGGACGTCCGGGCCGAGCACGACCGTGCGGGCGGGGCCGCCCTCGGGGAGGAGGAACAGGTTGAGCGGGTCGCCCGTGTAGAAGTGCCAGATCTCGTCGGTCGGCAGCCGGTGCAGGGCGGAGAAGTCGCCCGGCTCGGCGGTCAGCAGCATCACGATCGCCGTCCCCTCGGGCCGCCCGTCGGGGCGCCGCGGACCCGCCCAGGTCTGTCGGAACCGTCCGCCCTCCCGGGGCAGCGGCACCAGCCCGTAGAGCTCGATCAGCGCCTCGGGGAGCGGGGCGCGGGGGTGCTCGTCCATCGGTGGGGTACCCCTCCCACTCGTCCGCCGCTCTCGGTGGAGCCGGCGTGGTGTCGGTCGTGTCGGTGGTCGTGTCGGTGGTGATCCACCCTAGGCACCGGGGCGGCACGTCGGCGGGCGCAATCGGGCCATGTCTGAACCCTCGGCCGACGACCCGTCAGCCGTCTGGGACGCCGTCGACGGGCTGGTGCGCCGGCTCGACCGGGAGAGCGCGCTGCCGCCGGAGCAGGAGCGGCTGCCCGTTACGGCTGTCAGTGACGTGAGGCACGTCCACTCCTGGCAGCTGAAGGCCAGCACCGCGGGTTCCGGAAAGGACGCGTCGTTCACCGTCCACCGCATCCTGGCCCCGGTCCATGACGCGGCCGCCCGCTGAGGAGCACCACGGAGGCCCCGACGGTCAGCAGTCCGCCGGCGAGGAAGGTGCCGCGCACGTCGGCGAGCGGCAGGACCAGTCCCCCGAGCGCGGCGCCGACCGCGATACCGGCGTTGTAGGAACCGGAGTTCGCCGCGAGTGCGATATCCGTACGGCCCGGTGCGCAGTGCAGCATCGCGTTCTGGGTGGCCATGAACACCGGCCCCAGCGCCCCGCCCATCAGCACCAGGAACACCACCGCCGCCACCGGATCGGCGCCGGCCGCGTACAGGCCGAGCATGCCCACCGCCTGCGTGGCCACGGCACTGGTCAGCGCGGCCTGCGGAAAGCGGTCCAGCAACGCACCGGTGATGCTCACCCCGGCCAGACACGCCACGCCGAAAGCCACGAGCAGGGCGCTGACCGTGCTCGGAGGGAACCCACTCACCTCGCCCAGAAACTTCACGATGTAGGTGTATCCCGCGAACGCCCCGGTGGCGGACAGGGTCCCGGCCGCCAGCACGATCCCGAACCGGCGGGCGTCGGGAGTGGTTCCGTAGGCGGCGGCCTCTTCTTCCGGACGCGTGGTCGGCAGCAGAACGGCGATCGTCACCAGAGAGACGAGCCCGAGAACCGCCGGCATGGCGACGGGCACCGGCCAGCCGTTCTGCCGGCCCAGCCAGGTCCCGGCGGGAACCCCGAGCACGAGGGCGAGTGAACCGGCCACGGACAGCGCCCCGACCACACGTCCACGGACCCCGGGCGCGAACAGGCCCACCGCAACCGGCCCCATCACGGCCCAGAACAGTGCCTGGGCGAGCGCGGTCAGCAGCCGCGCGACGAGGAGCAGCCAGTAGGAGGTCGCCAGCGCCGCAACCAGACTGGACACGACCAGTGAGGCCAGTAGTCCCGTGAGCACATGCCGTCGGGGCACGGCTCGCATGACGTGGGCGAGCGGCACAGACGCGACGGCCACCGTCACGCCGTAACCGGTGACCAGGAGACCGACCGCTGACACTGACACGCGCAGGCTCTCGGAGATGAGTTCCAGCAGGCCGATCGGCAGGTTCTCCGCAGTGTTGAAGGTGAAGGCGGCCAGCATCAGAGCCACGAGCACCGCCGACCTGCGCCATGGTGCCGGTCGCGGCGTGACTGCACGGTCTCTTCTCGACGTCTCCCGTTGCGCCTGCTCCGTCGCCTCGTCCATGGAAGTACTCGACCGAGCCCGCCGGTCCCGCCGCAACCGAATTCATCTGCCGTGTGGGCGAGGCTCAAGGGATCAACCTGGCCTTCTGGATCACCGGATACGGCTTCGATGGTGGCGGGGCGGGGCGGGTGCCGGCACCGCCCGGACCGCCGGCACCGCCGGGACCGCCCGCCTGAGGGCCCGTCGGCACGCCACCGCCGCCGGCACGCGCCAGCACGTCGGGCGCGGCCCGCGCCCGACACCGGCCGGCCTCAGGGCAGTTCGGCCGTCAGGTAGCGCTGGATGGTGGGGGCCAGCCAGGCGATGATCTCGTCGCGGCTGAGGGCGACGGCCGGCGGGATGTGCAGGACATAACGGCACAGGGCCATGCCGAGTATTTGGGAGGCGATCAGCCCGGAGCGGATCGCGGCCTCCTCCGGTACGGGGCAGACCGCGGAGAGGACCGGGCCGATCTGCTCGGCGAACACACCGCGCATCCGCTCCGCGCCCGCCTCGTTCGTGACGCCGACGCGCATCATGCCGGTCAGCGTCTCGTCGCTCTCCCAGCGCTCCAGGAAGTGGCGTACGAACCGGGCGCCGAGCTCGTCGTGGGGGACGTGGGTGAGGTCGGGGGCGTGCACCTCGATCTCGGAGGCGGCGGCGAAGAGGCCCGCCTTGTTGCCGTAGTAGCGCATCACCATCGACGGGTCGATGCCCGCTTCCCTGGCGATGGCGCGGATGGTGGCGCGTTCGTAGCCGTCGGCGGCGAAGCGGTCGCGGGCGGCGGCCAGGATCGCGGCCCGGGTGGCGGCGGAGCGGGGGCGCGTGTCGCCGCCGGCGGCGCTGGGGGCGGTGGCGGCGGCGCTGGGGGCGGCGTCGGCGCTGGGGGCGGCGTCGGTGGTGGGGGTGTCACCGGCGGGGTCGGCGGGCGGTTCCGGTGCGACACCGGCGTCGGCGAGGGGTGCGTGCTGTGCCATGCCAACGACTGTAGGCCAACGACTGTTGACATGTCAGCGCGCGGCGCCCTACGCTTGCCAACAAGCGTTGACCAACGCATGTTGACCAACACGCGTTGGCATTGGCGCAGACCGAGGCGCAGGCACAGCCACAGGAGGCAGCAGCCATGGATGCCACGTACCGCACACCCGACGACGGCGCACGCCGCGCCGAGCCCACCACCGCCCACGAACCCCGCGAAGCGGACGTCCTCGTCGTCGGCGCCGGCCCCACCGGCCTCCTCCTGGCCGGGGACCTCGCCCGGGCCGGCCTCGCCGTCACCCTGCTGGAACGCCGCGCCGAGACGACCAGCAACCTCACCCGTGCCCTGGCCGTCCACGCCCGGACCCTGGAGCAGCTCGACGCCCGGGGCCTCGCCGACGAGCTGGTCGCCGGCGGCCACCCGATCCCCCGCCTGCGACTCTTCGGCGCCGCCTCCCTCGACGCGACCCAGCTGCCCTCCCGCTTCCCGTTCGTGCTGATCACGCCCCAGTTCGAGGTCGAGCGGGTGCTGGAGCGCCGGGCCCGCGAGGCCGGTGTGACCTTCCGCTACGGCTCCGAGGTGCTCGGCCTCGACCAGGACGCGGACGGTGTGACGGTGCGCCTGCGCACCGCCGACGGCACCGCCCGGGTCCGCGCCGCCTACCTCGTGGGCAGCGACGGCGTGCGCAGCACGATCCGTCGGGCCGTCGGGCTGCCGTTCCCCGGCAAGTCCGTGATCCGCTCCCTGGTCCTCGCCGATGTCCGGCTGGCCCAGGAGCCCGCCTCCCCGTTCACCTTCAACGCCGACGGTGACGCGTTCGCCCTGATCGGTTCGTTCGGCGACGGCTGGTACCGCGTCATCGGCTGGAACCGCCACCGCCAGGCCGACGACTCCACACCCGTCGAGTTCGCCGAGGTCCGCGAGGTGGCCCGGCTCGCGCTGGGCAGCGACTACGGCATGCACGACGCCCGCTGGATCTCACGGTTCCACAGCGACGAGCGGCAGGCCCCCGCCTACCGCGTCGGCCGGGTCTTCCTCGCCGGTGACGCCGCCCACGTCCACTCCCCCGCGGGCGGCCAGGGCATGAACACCGGTCTCCAGGACGCCGCCAACCTCGGCTGGAAGCTGGCCGCCGTCCTCCAGGGGCACGCCCCCGAAACCCTGCTGGACAGCTATCAGACCGAACGGCACCCGGTCGGCAGGAGCGTGCTGCGCAGCAGCGGCGCCATCCTCCGCATCGCCCTGCTGCACCGCGCACCGGGTCGCGCCGCCCGCGCCCTCGCCGCCCAACTCGTAGGCCGGGTAAGGCCGGTGGGCCGGCGGGCGATCCGCACGATCTCCGGTATCGGCATCGCCTATCCGGCCGGTCCCGGCGCCCACCGCCTCGTCGGCCACCGCGCCCCCGACGTCCGCCTGGCCGACGGCAGCCGCCTCTACGAACTCCTCCGCCACGGCACGTTCGTCCTCATCACCCCTGCCGACGAAGCCGGCCTCGCCCAGCCGCCGGCCCGGCCCGACGCCCCGCCCCGCCGCTCCGGCGCCCGCACCCTCCACGCCGCCTGGCGCAGCGACCGACGCACCGCCGTCCTGATACGGCCCGACGGCTATGTCGCCTGGGCGACGGACGCCACCGCTCCCGAGGAGCGCACCGCCGCTCTGCGCACTGCGCTCCGGCACTGGACCGGTTCCGGCCCCGATGCCGGTCTGACGACCTCCACCGGCGCCGCCACGGCCGCCGGCACCGCCACGGCCACCACCGACGTCGCCACGGCCACGGCCACCGTCGACGCCGACACGGCCACCGTCGGCACCGGCGCCGTCATCCCGGCGCCAGCACGTGGCGCAGATACGCCCGCGGGTCGCTGAGGTAGCGCCGCCAGTGGTCGACAAGCCCCAGCTCGACCCACTCCACGGACCGCATCCCGTGCTCACCGAACTCGACGATCTCCGCACCGGGCAGGGCCGTCAGCAGCGGGGAGTGCGTGGCGCAGATGACCTGCGCGCCGCTACCGGCCAACTCGTCCATCAGCCCGACCAGTTCAAGACACGAGGAGAACGACAGTGCCGCCTCCGGCTCGTCCAGCACATACAGCCCCCGCTGGGAGAACCGCTCCCGGAAGGCCAACAGAAAGCCCTCCCCATGGCTCATCTCGTCCGGATGCCGGGAGATCCGCTGCGACATCCGCTCGCCGCTGAGTGCCTCCAGCGCCGTCTCGGCCCGGAGGAAGAACCCCCGCCGGCGGGTCCGCGGGCCCCGCACCATCGCCCGCCCCTCGCGCGTCGGGTCGAACCGGATCAGGCCGCCCAGCAGCGACGCCTCCCGGGAGCTCGCGTACTTGTAGCCCGCCGACCCGCCGTACGAGTCCAGCCCGAACCCCTCCGCGAGCGCCTCGGCCAGCGTCGACTTTCCCGAACCGTTCTCCCCCACCAGGAACGTCACCGGGGCCCGGAACGCCAGCCCCTCCTCGGCCAGCTGGCGCACGCAGGGCACCGTCCAGGGCCAGCCGTCCTCGACCGCCCCCGCCCCCTGGGGAAGATCCACGTAAGCCCGTTCGATCAGCATGTTCTCGAAGCTCTCACAGCCCACTGACACCCGGGCCCGCACAGGCCGCGCCGCGCCCCGTCCCACTCCGACCGACCACCCCGGACCAACCACTCCGCCCCGCCCCGCCCCACACCAACGCACTCCGACCCAGCTCGCACCGCACCAACCCGCCTCGGCCCGACCTCCCACCCCCGTCTCCCTACCCTTTCCCCATGCTCATCGCCCGCTCCGCCGCCCTGTTCGTCGTCGCCGCCCTCTTCGAGATCGGTGGCGCCTGGCTGGTCTGGCAAGGCATCCGCGAACACAAGGGGTGGATCTGGATCGGCTCCGGAGTACTCGCCCTCGGCGTCTACGGCTTCGTCGCCACCCTCCAACCCGACGCGGAATTCGGCCGGATCCTCGCCGCGTACGGCGGCGTCTTCGTCGCCGGGTCGCTGGCCTGGGGCATGGTCGCGGACGGCTACCGCCCCGACCGCTGGGACGTCATCGGCGCACTGATCTGCCTCGCCGGCATGGCAGTGATCATGTATGCCCCGCGGGGCCGCTGATCACCCGCCGCATATCCTGACCGCGCAGCACCTCCCGTCATCCACCCCGAGCACGGCCCCCGCCCCACGCACCGGGCCCCACCCCGAGGAGAGCGCCATGACCGCCGAGGCCCGTACCGCCGTCGTCACCGGAGCCAGCAGCGGCATCGGCGCCGCCACCGCCCGCGCACTGGCCGCCGCCGGCTTCCGTGTCATCCTCACCGCCCGCCGCAAGGACCGGATCGAGGCACTCGCCGCCGAACTGCCGCACGCCGAGGCCCATGCCCTCGACGTCACCGACCGCGCCGCCGTCGACGCCTTCGCCACCGGCCTCGACCGCTTCCCCTCCGTCGACGTCCTGGTCAACATCGCCGGCGGTGCCCTGGGCGCCGAACCGGTCGCCACCGGCGACCCCGCCGACTGGCGCACGATGTACGAGGTCAACGTCCTCGGCGTGCTCCACATGACGCAGGCGCTGCTGCCCGCCCTGACCGCCTCCGGCGACGGCACCGTCGTCGTCCTCTCCTCCACCGCCGGCCACGCCACCTACGAAGGCGGCGGCGGATATGTCGCCGCCAAGCACGGCGCCCACGTCCTCGCCGAGACGCTGCGCCTCGAACTGTGCGGCGAGCCGGTGCGCGTCATCGAGGTCGCCCCCGGCATGGTCAAGACCGAGGAGTTCGCCACCACCCGCTTCCGGGGCGACACCGCCAAGGCCGCCAAGGTCTACGAAGGCGTCGACCAGCCGCTCACCGCGGAGGACGTCGCCGACACCGTCACCTGGGCCATCACCCGCCCCTCCCACGTCAACATCGACCTCCTGGTGGTCCGCCCCCGCGCCCAGGCCTCCAACACCAAGGTGCACCGCACCGCTTGAGCACCCGCCACCGCTCCGCCGGAGCACCCGCGGGAGAACCCACCTGTGCACCCACTGAGCACCCGCGGGAGAACCCACCTGCTCAAAACTGAGCACCCCCTGAGCACCCTCTGAGCGCCCCGCTGAGCAACCCCGCGGGCACCGGGCGAACACGCCAAGGGCGGTGTGGCGCACCATGCACCACACCGCCCCGAGGCCGGTCGGATCAGCCCTTCACACACACCACCTGCTTGAGGTGGGCGACGACCTCGACCAGATCCCGCTGCTGCTCCATGACCTTCTCGATCGGCTTGTAGGCGCCCGGGATCTCGTCGATCACACCGGAGTCCTTACGGCACTCCACACCGCGCGTCTGCTCCTCCAGGTCCCGCGTCGAGAAGCGCCTCTTCGCGGCGTTCCGGCTCATCTTGCGTCCGGCGCCGTGCGAGGCCGAGTTGAAGGACGCGGCGTTCCCCAGGCCCCTGACGATGTACGAGCCGGTGCCCATCGAGCCCGGGATGATGCCGTACTCGCCGCCGCCCGCCCGGATGGCGCCCTTACGGGTCACCAGCAGGTCCATACCGTCGTAGGTCTCCTCCGCCACGTAGTTGTGGTGGCAGGAGATGACCTCGTCGAAGGTCACCCTCGCCTTCTTGAACTCCCGGCGGACCACGTCCTGCGTCAGCGCCATCATGATCTCGCGGTTGTGCTTGGCGTACTCCTGCGCCCAGAACAGGTCGTTGCGGTACGCCGCCATCTGCGGGGTGTCGGCGAGGAAGACGGCGAGGTCGCGGTCGACCAGTCCCTGGTTCTGCGGCAGCTTCTGTGCCACGCCCATGTGGTACTCGGCGAGTTCCTTGCCGATGTTGCGCGACCCGGAGTGCAGCATGATCCACACCGACTGTTCGTCGTCGATGCAGAACTCCCAGAAGTGGTTGCCGCCGCCGAGCGTCCCCATCTGCTTGGTCGCGCGTTCATGACGGAACTTGACCGCATCCGCGATCCCGTCGAAGCGCGCCCAGAAGTCCGCCCAGTGCGCCGTCGGAACGCCGTGCAGCCGGCCCGGGTCGACCGGATCGTCGTGCATCCCCCGGCCGACGGGGAGCGCCTGCTCGATCTTCGTGCGGAGGCGGGAGAGGTCTCCGGGCAGGTCGTTGGCGGTGAGGGAGGTCTTCACGGCGCTCATACCGCAGCCGATGTCGACGCCGACGGCCGCGGGGCAGACCGCACCGCGCATGGCGATCACCGAGCCGACCGTGGCGCCCTTGCCGAAGTGCACGTCGGGCATCACGGCCAGGCCCTGGATCCACGGCAGGGTCGCGACGTTGCGCAGCTGCTGCATCGCGACGTCCTCGACCGTGGCCGGATCGGTCCACATACGGATGGGTACCTGAGCACCGGGCACCTCAACGTACGACATAACTTCCCCATTCCCCCGAAAACCCGAAAAACGCAAAAGACGGACAAGTTATCCGATCTTGGACGCCGGACCGGCGTGCGCGGCAAGACGTGCGGTAGACATTGTGTCCATCGGCCGTCGCCCGGCGGCAAGCGCATTTCGCAGGGGAAGGAGCCGCGAGCGATGCCTCGGAAGTCATTCGTACCCGGTGCCGCAGTGGTGATCGCCGCGGCGCTGGCGGCCGGTCTCACGGGCTGCACCGGCGGCTCCAGCAGCGAGGGCGTCGGGGCCGACGCCAAGGGCGGCGACGCCTCCACGGCGAGCCAGGCCGCCGAGCCGGGCCGCTACCAGACGCTGCCGGAGGCATGCGGCCTGCCGTCCCGCGGCATCCTCCGGCGCATGCTCCCCGGCGACGGCCAGCACCTGTCGAGCACGGAGGCCGAGAAGGTCTACGGCGGTCAGGCCGACGTCACCTACGACACGGACCGCCGGGTCGGCTGCCGCTGGACCCGCGAGACCACCGAGGGCACCCGCCACCTGAGCCTCGACATCCAGCGCGTGGTGTCGTACGACGCCGCCGTCAGCGATGACGACAAGGCGCAGGGGATCTACGACAGCAAGGAGCTGGCCGCGAAGATCCCGGCCGCCGGCTCCGCCTCGCCGACCACACCCTCCCCCTCCCCCTCCACGGCGAAGGGGAAGGGGGCCGGGGCGGGCGGCACGACGAACAAGGCCGACACCACCGACACCACCGACAAAGCCAGCAAGGACAACAAGGGAGACAAGGGAGATAACGCCACCAAGGATGGCAAGGCGGGCGAGGCCGGCAAGGACGCCTCGGGCACCCCTTCCGGAGCCTCCGACCCCAGCGCGGACCCCAGCGCGTCGACCGCGCCGCGCGTGCTGGACGGCCTCGGGGACGCGGCGTTCCTCGATGACGAATTGGTCACGGCGGACTCCGGTCTGCACCGTGACGTAACTGTGGTCTTTCGCACGTCGAACGTGATCGTGACGATCACTTATGACCAGTGGTCGACGGACAAGACGATGTTGCCGGACAGCCAGGAACTGCAGGACAAGGCGCGTTCGCTGGCCGGCGAGCTGGCGGACAGCCTCAGCGAATAGTCCACATTGGGTGAATTGCCGTACTTAGGCAATGAGTTCCCGATGCCCGCTTTGCCCTTCGCGCTCATCGACACGAAACGGTCACCCACCCCGCTGCGCCGCGTACCGTGCCGTCTAGCCGATCCGACGACGATGAACAGCGAAGGAACCATGCACCGTTCAGCCAAGCGCCTCGCCAGCCTCCTCACCTGCGCAGCAGTACCGGTGCTGCTCGTCGCCGGCTGCTCCGGCTCGGACAGCGACAGCTCCGGTGACGCCGGCTCCTCCGCGCCCGCCGCCAGCGACTCGGGCACACCGTCGCCGACCGTCGCGCCCGCGAAGTTCAAGCAGCTGCCGAACCCGTGCACGGCGTTCTCCAAGGACACCATCAAGAAGATGCTGCCCAAGGTGAAGGACGCCGCCGGGGAACAGGGCAAGTCCTCGGACAACGCCGCGCACGGCACCTGCTCGTGGAACAGCTCCGACGAGCAGGGCGTCGACGGCACCCAGTTCCGCTGGCTGGACATCGGCCTCCAGCGCTACGACTCGGACCCGGGCGTCGGCTCGGCCGAGAAGCGCGCCACGGACTTCTACACCAAGCAGGTCGCCGACGCGAGCGCCACGAAGGGCGCCAAGAAGCTGAAGACGGTCAAGACCTCCGGCACCGGCGACGAGGCGACCACGATCACGTACGACGTGAAGAAGGAGGGCAACGACTTCAAGAACACGACGATCGTCACCCGCCTGTCGAACATCGTCGTCACGATCAACTACAACGGCGCGGGCCTGGCCGGCGCGGACACCCCGAAGGGCGCCGATCTGCTGAAGGCCGCCCAGACCGCCGCCAAGGAGGCGGTCGCCGCCGCCACCAAGGCGAACGCCTGACCCACGCCGGGGCGGACGCCTGACGAACGCCCTGGTGGACGCCCGAGGATTGCCCCTGTGGACGCCCCGGCCCCGGTCGCGTACCGGCCCGGCCGGGGCACCTCCCGGCGATGATCGCCGAGCGGTGTGCCACGCTAGGCGCGCCATTTCGCCGAGCCGGGGAGGGACCGCGGGTGTCCGGGACGCAGACGGCGCAGTTGACTCGTACGCACCGCATCCTGATCGGCGTGGTCATCGCCGGGGCGGTGCTGATCGCCGCGATCGGGTTCACCGGCTCGTACGCGGCGGTGCGCGAACTGGCCGAGAAGAAGGGCTTCGGCGCCTTCTCGGTCGTCTTCCCGATCGGCGTCGACGCCGGGATCGTGGTGCTGCTCGCCCTCGACCTGCTGCTCACCTGGATCCGCATCCCGTTCCCGCTGCTACGGCAGACCGCCTGGTTGCTGACCGCCGCCACGATCGCGTTCAACGGCGCGGCGGCGTGGCCGGACGCGCTCGGCGTCGGAATGCACGCGGTGATCCCGGTGCTCTTCGTGGTGGCCGTGGAGGCCGCCCGGCACGCGGTCGGCCGGATCGCCGACATCACCGCGGACCGGCACATGGAGGGCGTCCGGCTCACCCGCTGGCTGCTCGCCTTCCCCTCCACCTTCCGGCTGTGGCGCCGGATGAAGCTGTGGGAGCTGCGCTCGTACGACCAGGTCATCCAGCTGGAGCAGGACCGTCTGGTCTACCAGGCGCGACTGCGGGCCCGCTACGGGCGCGCCTGGCGGCGCCGGGCCCCCGTGGACTCGCTGATGCCGCTGCGACTGGCGCGCTACGGCGTCCCGCTGGCGAAGACGGCCCCGGCGGGCCTGGCGGCGGCGGGCATCGAGCTACCGGCGCCGGAGGCGCACCCACCGGCCGAGCCGGCTACGGCCGGGGCCCGCACGAGTGCCGCCCTTCCCGCTGGTGACGAGGCCCCCGGCCCCGTACGGGAGCTGGCGAACGAACCCCTACGGGATGAGGCGGGCGAACCCGTACGACAGCAGTCGGGCGAACCCCTAGGTGAGGCGTCCGACGAACGCGCCCGAGCGGCGTCCGACGAACACGCACGGGCAATGTCCGACGAACGCGCACGAGCGGCGTCCGACGAGCCGGTGCACGAGGCCGCGCCCGAGCCCCGCTACGGGACGGCCGCCGAGCCCGCGCCCGGGCCGTCCCCCTCCGTACCCCCGTTGACGGTCCCGGTCGGTCCCGGCCGCAGTCGCCCGCTCGGCAGCGCCGGCGATCCGCTGCCCGTCCCCGAGCCGCGCGGCCACGCCCCCGAGCCCGAGCCTGAGCCCGAACTCCCGCCGGAGCCCGAGCAGTTGCTGCCGGTCTCCGCCCTCCCCGACGACGTCCCCCGCGACGAGGCGTACTACGAGGCGTACCGCGCGTACATCGCGGAGAAGAACGGCTTCCCGGACACCCGGCAGTTCGGCCGGTACCTGCTGAACTCCTACGGGGTCACCGGACGGGACGGCGGCCCGCTGAGCGAGAGCTATCTGCGGGCGTTCGTCCGGGAGTTCCGGGCGCGGTTCCGGATGGAGATGGAGACCGAACACATTCCGTAGGGCGGGCGCGAACACATCCCGTAGGGGACACGAGGCCCCCCTGCGGGGCCTCAACGCGGCGCGGCCCAGGCCGTATTCCCCACCCCGCCAGCACCGTCGCACCCACCCCGTCAGCGCCGTTACGCCATCCCGCCAGCACCGCTACTCCGGCCCCGACCCCGCCCGTTGCTGCTTGCGCTTCTTGTCCACGTCGCCCCACACGGCGAGCGCCGCACCGGCCGCGAAGATGCCGACATAGGCGAGCGACGGCAGCTCGAACCAGTGGGCGAGCAGCCCCCAGGCGCCGTCGAAGAACGTCTGGCCGATGAAGCCCATGGCCCCCTGGAGCATGACGATGAACCCGATGAATCCGATGAATCCCCTCATGGCCCCAGCGTGACGGGCTCGGCCCCGGGGATCCTCCTCCCCCGGGCCGAGCCCGTCCTCACCCCCAAGTCGCACCACCGCGCCGCGGGCTACGACTCAACGGCGGCCGTGGCTCAATGTCGCCTACTGGGTGCCCCCTACCGGGTGCCCCCTGCCGGATGCCCGGCCCGGCGATCGGTCAGGCGCCGAGCAGCTCGCGCACCCGGTCGGCGCCGACGGCCAGCAGCAGGGTGGGCAGCCGCGGACCGGTGTCCCGGCCCACGAGCAGGTGGTACAGCAGCGCGAAGAACGTCCGCTGGGCCACCTTGATCTCCGGCGGCAGCTCCTTCGGCGTGGCATCCGCCGAGAAGCCGGCCTGGACCTTGGGCACGCCGTAGACGAGGTGGGTCAGTCCGTCCAGCGACCAGTGCGCGTCGAGGCCGTCGAGCAGCAGCCGGATCGACTCGCGGGCCTGGTCGTCGAGGGACTTCAGCAGCTCGACGTCGGGCTCGTCGCGCACGACGGTGCGCTGGTCGGCGGGGACGTGCTTGTTGATCCAGGCCTCGGCCTTGTCCAGCCGGGGCCGCGCCTCGTCGAGCGAGGCGAGCGGGTCGGTCGGGTCGAGGTCGGAGAGGATCCGCAGCGCCTGGTCCGCGTGCCCCGCGGTGATGTCGGCGACCGAGGCGAGCGTGCGGTACGACAGCGGGCGGGGGGTACGCGGCAGTTCACCGGCCGCGGTCCCGATCGCCCGGGTGTGCGCGGCGGCGTCGGCGGGCAGCACCGAGCCGTCGGCGACCTTGGCGGCGAGCTTGTCCCACTCGTCGTAGAGCCGCTGGATCTCCTGATCGAAGGCGATCTTGAAGGACTGGTTGGGGCGGCGGCGCGCGTACAGCCAGCGCAGCAGCTGCGGCTCCATGATCTCCAGGGCGTCGGCGGGGGTGGGCACGCCGCCCTTGGAGGACGACATCTTGGCCATCCCGCTGATGCCGACGAAGGCGTACATCGGGCCGATGGGCTGCGCACCGCCGAAGATGCCGACGATCTGGCCGCCGACCTGGAACGACGAGCCGGGCGACGAGTGGTCGACGCCGGACGGCTCGAAGACCACGCCCTCGTAGGCCCAGCGCATGGGCCAGTCGACCTTCCAGACCAGCTTGCCGCGGTTGAACTCGCTCAGCCGCACCGTCTCGGAGAAGCCGCACGCCGTGCAGGTGTAGGCCAGCTCGGTGGTCTCGTCGTCGTACGACACCACCGTCGTCAGGTCCTTCTCGCACCCGCCGCAGTAGGGCTTGTAAGGGAAGTAGCCGGCCGAACCGCTGCCGTCGTCCTCGCCGGCCGCGCCGGAGCCCTCGGCGGCCTCCAGCTCGGCCTCGTCGACCTGCTTCTGGGACTTCTTCGCCGGCGCCTTCTTCGTGCGGTACTGCCCGAGGATCGCGTCGATGTCGGCCCGGTGCCGCATCGCGTGCAGGACCTGCTCGCGGTAGGCGCCGGAGGTGTACTGCTCGGTCTGGCTGATGCCGTCGTACTCCACGCCCAGCTCGGCCAGCGCCTCGATCATGGCGGCCTTGAAGTGCTCCGCCCAGTTCGGGTGGGCCGAACCGGCGGGCGCCGGCACGGAGGTCAGCGGCTTGCCGATGTGCTCGGCCCAGGACTCGTCGATCCCCTCGACGCCGGCCGGGACCTTGCGGTAGCGGTCGTAGTCGTCCCAGGAGATCAGGTGGCGGACCTGGTGGCCGCGGCGGCGGATCTCGTCGGCGACCAGGTGGGGGGTCATGACCTCGCGGAGGTTGCCGAGGTGAATGGGTCCGGAGGGGCTCAGGCCCGAGGCGCAGACGATCACCGGTGCGGAAGCACCTGATGTCACTTTGCCGGGGGCGCGGCGCTCCGCCTCGGCAATGACCTCGTCGGCGAACCTGGAGACCCAGTCGGTCTCGGTGCTCTGCTGAGCCACGATCGGCCCTTCCTCTTCCTGGTGCTTCCCGTTTGCGCCGTCTTGCGCGTGCGACGCACGGTGCCATTCTCCCAGACGCCCGCCGTGCAGAAATTCAGTGGTGGCGCCGTGGGATACTCATGGCAAACCCTTTCCCTTTCAAAGGAACGGCAGCTTCATGGCCTCGGTCCCTTCCCTCGCAGCTTCGGTCAATCAGCGCGTCGCGGACGCCCTCTCGGCAGCCCTGCCGGAGGTCGGTGCCGCGGACCCGCTGCTGCGACGCAGCGACCGGGCCGACTTCCAGGCCAACGGTCTGCTGGCGCTGGCGAAGAAGCTCAAGGGCAACCCGCGGGAGCTGGCGACCAAGGTCGTCGAGGCGATCGGTGAGAGCGACGTCCTCAAGGACGTGGAGGTCTCCGGCCCCGGCTTCCTGAACATCACGGTCGCCGACGAGGCGATCATCAGGACGCTGGCCGCGCGCGCCGCCGACGACCGGCTGGGCGTGCCGCTGAAGGAGAATCCGGGCGTCACGGTCATCGACTACGCCCAGCCGAACGTCGCGAAGGAGATGCACGTCGGGCACCTGCGCTCGGCGGTCATCGGCGACGCCCTGCGCCACATGCTGGACTTCACCGGCGAGAAGACGATCGGCCGGCACCACATCGGCGACTGGGGCACCCAGTTCGGCATGCTCATCCAGTACCTGATCGAGAACCCCGGCGAGCTGGCCCCGGCGACCGACGTCGACGGCGAGCAGGCGATGAGCAACCTGAACCGCGTCTACAAGGCGTCGCGGGCCGTCTTCGACTCCGACGAGGAGTTCAAGGAGCGGGCGAGGAAGCGGGTCGTGGCGCTCCAGTCCGGCGACGCGGAGACCCTCGACCTGTGGCAGCGGTTCGTGGACGAGTCGAAGGTCTACTTCTACTCGGTCTTCGAGAAGCTGGACATGGAGATCCGCGACGAGGAGATCGTCGGCGAGTCCGCGTACAACGACATGATGGCCGAGACGGCGCGGCTCCTGGAGGAGTCGGGCGTCGCCGTCCGCTCCGAGGGCGCGCTGGTCGTCTTCTTCGACGAGATCCGCGGCAAGGACGACCAGCCGGTGCCGCTGATCGTGCAGAAGGCGGACGGCGGCTTCGGCTACGCGGCCTCCGACCTCTCGGCGATCCGCAACCGCGTCTTCGACCTGCGGGCGACGACGCTCCTGTACGTCGTGGACGTCCGCCAGTCGCTGCACTTCCGGATGGTCTTCGAGACGGCCCGCCGGGCGGGTTGGCTGAACGACGACGTCACCGCGCACAACATGGGCTACGGCACGGTCCTCGGCGCGGACGGCAAGCCGTTCAAGACCCGTGCGGGCGAGACCGTACGCCTGGAGGACCTGCTCGACGAGGCGGCCGAGCGGGCGACGACGGTGGTGCGCGAGAAGGGCGAGCCGATCGGCCTGACCGAGCAGGAGATCACCGAGAACGGTGCGCAGGTGGGCATCGGCGCGGTGAAGTACGCGGACCTGTCGACGTCGCCGAGCCGGGACTACAAGTTCGACCTGGACCAGATGGTGTCGCTCAACGGCGACACGTCCGTCTACCTCCAGTACGCCTACGCCCGGATCCGGTCGATCTTCCGCAAGGCCGGCGACGCGCGCCCGGAGGCGCACCCGCAGCTGGCCCTGGCTCCGGCGGAGCGGGCGCTGGGTCTGCACCTGGACCAGTTCGGCGAGACCGTCATCGAGGCCGCCGCGTCGTACGAGCCGCACAAGGTCGCCGCGTACCTCTACGGCCTCGCCTCGCTGTTCACGACCTTCTACGACCAGTGCCCGGTCCTGAAGGCCGCGGACGGCCCGGAGCAGGTCGCGAGCCGCCTCTTCCTCTGCGACCTGACGGCCCGCACCCTCCACCAGGGCATGGCCCTGCTCGGCATCCGCACGCCCGAGCGCCTCTGAGTCGTCGAGCCCGAGGCCCCGCCGTCCCTGAGGGACGGCGGGGCCTCGGTCGTGTGTGGGAAGTGCGCCTCGCGCGGGGTCACAGGCCCTGCGCGACCTCCGTCGCCCAGTACGTGAGGATCATGTTGGCGCCGGCCCGCTTGATACCGGTCAGGGTCTCCAGGATCGCCTTGTCGCGGTCGATCCAGCCCTTCTCGGCGGCCGCCTCGATCATCGCGTACTCACCGGAGATCTGGTACGCGGCGACCGGTACGTCCACCTCGCCGGCGATCTTCGCCAGCACGTCCAGGTACGGCAGCGCCGGCTTGACCATGACCATGTCGGCGCCCTCCTCCAGGTCCAGCGCCAGCTCGCGCAGCGACTCGCGGAGGTTGGCGGGGTCCTGCTGGTAGGTCTTGCGGTCGCCCTTCAGCGAGGAGCCGACGGCCTCCCGGAACGGCCCGTAGAACGCCGACGAGTACTTCACGGTGTAGGCGAGGATCGACACGTCCTCGTGGCCGGTCTGGTCGAGCGCGTCACGGACGACGCCGATCTGACCGTCCATCATGCCGCTGGGGCCGACGACGTGGACGCCCGCATCGGCCTGGACCTGCGCCATCTCGGCGTAGCGCTCCAGCGTCGCGTCGTTGTCGACCCGGCCCTCGGCGTCCAGGACACCGCAGTGGCCGTGGTCGGTGTACTCGTCCAGGCACAGGTCCGACATGATCACGAGGTCGTCGCCGACCTCGGCCCGCACATCGCGGATGGCCTGCTGGAGGATGCCGTCCGGGTCCGTGCCGGCGGTGCCCGCCGCGTCCTTCTTCTCGTCCAGCGGCACGCCGAAGAGCATGATCCCGGCGACGCCCGCCTCGACCGCCTCGGCGGCGGCCTTGCGGAGGGTGTCGCGGGTGTGCTGGACGACGCCCGGCATGGCCTTGATCGGCACCGGCTCGCCGACGCCCTCCCGGACGAACGCGGGGAGGATCAGGTCGGCCGGGTACACCCGGTGCTCGGCGACCATCCGCCGCATGGCGGGGGTGGTACGCAGCCGCCGCGGCCGCGCCCCCGGAAAGCTTCCGTACTTCGTCATACCGCCCACGCTACGCCCGCCCGGCACCCTCCCATGCCGACGCGGCGTCGGTCGTTCAGGCCGCGGAAACGGCGTCACCGCCCGCCGGACCGAGCCCGGCCGGCGAACGAACAGACAGGGCGAACGAACGGGCAGCACGAACAGACAGAACACGAACAGACAGACAGAAACAGAAAGGGCGCCCTGAAGACAGGGCGCCCTTCACAGCCGTTCCTGATGCCGCTCAGCTACGGGCCCGCCGGCGCGAGCCCGGCCGGCGCTCGCTGGGGCGGGTGACCGGATCACCGGCCTCGATCGCGGCGTCGCGCCGCGCCGCCCCGAAGTCCGCGAGCGCTTCGGCCAGCTTGTGCACCGAGGGCTCGGGCGACATGACGTCCACGCGCAGACCGTGCTCCTCGGCGGTCTTGGCGGTGGCCGGGCCGATGCAGGCGATCACGGTCACGTTGTGCGGCTTGCCGGCGATGCCGACCAGGTTCCGGACCGTCGACGAGGACGTGAACAACACCGCGTCGAAGCCGCCGCCCTTGATCGCCTCCCGGGTCTCGGCCGGCGGCGGCGAGGCGCGCACGGTCCGGTAGGCGGTGACGTCGTCGACCTCCCAGCCCAGCTCGATCAGCCCGGCGACCAGGGTCTCGGTGGCGATGTCGGCGCGCGGCAGGAACACCCGGTCGATCGGGTCGAAGACCGGGTCGTAGGGGGGCCAGTCCTCCAGCAGGCCGGCGGCGGACTGCTCGCCGGACGGCACCAGGTCGGGCTTCACGCCGAAGGCGACCAGCGCCTTGGCGGTCTGCTCGCCGACCGCGGCGACCTTGATGCCGGCGAACGCCCGGGCGTCCAGGCCGTACTCCTCGAACTTCTCCCGGACGGCCTTGACGGCGTTGACCGAGGTGAAGGCGATCCACTCGTAGCGGCCGGTGACCAGGCCCTTGACGGCGCGCTCCATCTGCTGCGGGGTGCGCGGCGGTTCGACGGCGATGGTCGGAACCTCGTGCGGCACCGCGCCGTACGAGACGAGCTGGTCGGAGAGCGACGCGGCCTGCTCCTTCGTGCGCGGCACGAGTACCCGCCAGCCGAAGAGCGGCTTGGACTCGAACCACGAAAGGCGGTCGCGCTGCGCGGCGGAGCTGCGCTCACCGACCACGGCTATGACCGGCTGGCCGCCGTCCGGCGACGGCAGCACCTTGGCCGCCTTGAGCACCTGGGCGACGGAGCCGAGAGTGGCGGTCCAGGTGCGCTGGCGGGTGGTGGTGCCGGCGACGGTGACGGTCAGCGGGGTGTCCGGCTTGCGGCCGGCGGAGACCAGCTCGGCGGCGGCCGCGGCCACCGCGTCGAGGGTGGTCGAGACCACGGCCGTGGCGTCGCTGTTGCCGAGCTCCGCCCAGCAGCGGTCGTCGGCGCTGCGGGCGTCGACGAAGCGCACGTCGGTGCCCTGGGCGTCGCGCAGCGGCACACCGGCGTACGCGGGCACGCCGACGGCCGCGGCGATGCCGGGCACGACCTCGAAGACGATGCCTTCGGCGGCGCAGGCCAGCATCTCCTCGGCGACGTTCCCGTCGAGGCCGGGGTCGCCGGTGACGGCACGGACGACCCGCTTGCCCGCCCGGGCGGCCGCCATGACAAGATTGGCGGTGTCCCTAAGGGTGGGGATGTCGGCGGGGATTGACGCCTCGTCAGCTGACGCCTGCAGTGGTGTGTCCACCTGTGCGCGCGCATGCACACGCACGACGTCCAGCACCTGCGGGTCGGCAATCAGTACGTCCGCGGAGGCCAGCGCCTCCACGGCACGCAGCGTCAGCAGACCCGGGTCACCCGGCCCGGCACCCAGGAAGGTGACCTGACCGGAGGCGGAGTGGTTCAGGGCGGTGGGGTTCAAAGTGCTCGCTCCCCCATAAGACCGGCCGCACCCTTTGCGAGCATCTCGGCGGCGAGTTCCCGGCCCAGCTGCTGCGGGACCGACACATCGTCGGGAGAGGCGGGTACGTGCGCGGTGGTGGACATCTGCACCAACGTGTTGCCGTCGGTCGTGCCGACGACGCCACGCAGGTGCAATTCGGTGACAGCCTGCTCGCCGGCCTTGGGGCCTCCCCTGCTCGAGCGAAGTCGAGAGCTTGGGGAAAGGTCGGCCAGTGCTCCCACAGGTGCGGAGCAGCCGGCCTCCAGGGCGGCGAGCAGGGAACGCTCGGCGGTCACGGCGGCCCGGGTGTCCGGGTCGTCGAGCTCGGCGAGCGTGGCGGCGAGGTCTGCGTTCGCGGCAGCGCACTCGATCGCCAGTGCCCCCTGGCCGGGGGCGGGCAAAACCACGTCGGGCGACAGCAGCTGCGTCGCCTCGTCGATGCGGCCGATCCGGGTGAGTCCGGCGGCGGCCAGTACGACCGCGTCCAGCTCTCCCTTCTCGACGAAGCCGATGCGGGTGTCGATGTTCCCGCGTATCGGCACGGTCTCGATGTGCCGGCCCAGGGACCTGGCCCAGGCGTTGAGCTGCGCCATCCGCCGGGGGGAACCGGTCCCCACACGGGCGCCGTCGGGCAGCTGCTCGAACGTGCGGCCGTCCCTGGCGATCAGCGCGTCACGGGGGTCCTCCCGGACCGGGATCGCGGCCAGGACGAGGTCCTCCGGCTGCGCGGTGGGCAGGTCCTTGAGCGAGTGGACGGCGAAGTCGATGTCCCCGGCGAGCAGCGCGTCGCGCAGCGCGGAGACGAACACGCCGGTGCCGCCGATCTGCGCGAGGTGCTCACGGGAGGTGTCGCCGTAGGTGGTGATCTCCACCAGCTCGACCGGGCGGCCGGTCAGCGTGCGGACCGCCTCGGCGATCTGTCCGGACTGGGCCATGGCGAGCGTGCTGCGCCGGGTGCCGAGCCTCAGTGCTCTCGTAGTGCTGTCGTTCATGCCCGCTCCCGTGCATCGTGGCTGCCGCCGCGCGTGTCGGCCCGGCTGACGGCGGCGACCGTCTGGGGGTCGAGATCGAACAGTTCCCGCAGCGCGTCCGCGTACCCGGCGCCGCCGGGCTCGCTGGCGAGCTGCTTGACCCGCACGGTGGGCGCGTGCAGGAGTTTGTCGACGACGCGGCGCACGGTCTGGGTGATCTCGGCGCGCTGCTTGTCGTCCAGGTCGGGGAGGCGGCCGTCCAGCCGGGCGATCTCGCTGCTGACGACGTCCGCGGCCATGGTGCGCAGGGCGACCACGGTGGGAGTGATGTGCGCGGCGCGCTGGGCGGCGCCGAACGCGGCGACCTCGGCGGAGACGATGCCGCGCACCTTGTCCACGTCGGCCGCCATCGGTGCGTCCGCCGAGGCGTCGGCCAGCGACTCGATGTCGACGAGGTGCGCGCCCTCGATCCGGTGCACCGCGGCGTCTATGTCACGGGGCATGGCGAGGTCGAGCAGCGCCAGCGGCTCGGCACGGCCGGTGAGGCCGGCCGCGACCTGGTCGGCGCCGAGGACCACCCCGGTCGCGCCGGTACAGGACACCACGATGTCGGCGACCGCCAGCTCGTGCTCGACGCAGCTCATGGCCGCGGCGCGGGCGCGCAGCCCGGACGCGGCGCCGGGCCCGCCGGGCTCGGTGAGGATCTGCACGAGCCGTTCGGCTCGCGCCACGGTGCGGTTGGCGACCGCGAGCTCACCGATGCCGTTGCGCACGAGGGTGGTGGCGGCCAGCGACGACATGGAGCCGGCGCCGATGACCAGCGCCCGCTTGCCCTGCGCCCAGGACGCCACGTCCCGGCCGTGCGCGAGCTGTTCGAGGCCGAAGGTGACCAGCGACTGGCCGGCCTTGTCGATGCCGGTCTCGCTGTGGGCGCGCTTGCCGACCCGCAGGGCCTGCTGGAACAGGTCGTTCAGCAGCCGGCCCGCGGTGTGCAGCTCCTGGGCGACGGCCAGCGCGTCCTTGATCTGGCCGAGGATCTGGCCCTCGCCGACGACCATCGAGTCCAGGCCGCAGGCCACCGAGAAGAGGTGGTGGACGGCGCGGTCCTCGTAGTGGACGTAGAGGTAGGGGGTGAGCTCCTCCAGGCCGACGCCGCTGTGCCGGGCGAGCAGCGTGGACAGCTCGGCGACACCGGCGTGGAACTTGTCCACGTCGGCGTAGAGCTCGATGCGGTTGCAGGTGGAGAGCACCGCGGACTCGGTGACCGGCTCGGCCGACACCGCGTCCTGGAGCAGCTTGCCGCGCGCCTCCGGGGCGAGCGCGGCCCGCTCCAGCACGCTCACCGGCGCGCTGCGATGGCTCAGTCCGACGACGAGAAGGCTCATGCCGGCATCACGGCGGGCACGTCCCCGTCAGGTCCCTTGCGGTCGCCCGTGATGGCTGCGGTCTCGGTCGCGACGGCGGCGGCCCGGCCGGCCGGGGTGCCGCTCTCGGGACCGGGCTCCTCGCCCGCCTTGCGCTGCTCGTGGAAGGCGAGGATCTGGAGCTCTATCGACAGGTCGACCTTCCGTACGTCCACCCCGTCGGGGACGGTCAGCACGGTCGGTGCGAAGTTGAGGATCGAGGTGACACCGGCGGCGACCAGACGGTCGCAGACCTGCTGGGCGGCGCCGGCCGGCGTGGCGATGACGCCGATCGAGACGCCGTTGCTCTGGATGATGTCTTCCAGCTCGTCGGTGTGCTGGACGGCGATGCCGGCGACCGGCTTGCCGGCCATGGCCGGGTCGGCGTCGATCAGCGCGGCGACCCGGAAGCCCCTGGAGGCGAAGCCGCCGTAGTTGGCGAGCGCGGCGCCGAGGTTACCGATACCGACGATGACGACCGGCCAGTCCTGGGTCAGCCCCAGCTCGCGCGAGATCTGGTAGACGAGGTACTCCACGTCGTAGCCGACGCCGCGGGTCCCGTAGGAGCCGAGGTAGGAGAAGTCCTTGCGCAGCTTGGCGGAGTTGACCCCCGCCGCCGCGGCGAGCTCCTCGGAGGAAACCGTGGGGACCGAACGCTCGGAGAGCGCCGTCAGCGCGCGCAGATACAGCGGAAGCCGGGCGACGGTGGCCTCGGGAATCCCTCGGCTTCGGGTCGCCGGTCGGTGAGTTCGGCCAGTTGCCACGGTGCTCCTGCGGGTAGAGCGGGGCTGCGGGCGCCCGTACGGAACCCGACCGCCCTGTCTACTGCAGGCTATGTCTTTGTGAACGCGTGCACAAAGATGGTGTCCGGTTTGTCCGGCCAAAGTGATGGGGGTCACGCGGCTTTTGCGGGTCTCCGCGGAACCAACTCCCACGTCACACCGTTCACTCGCGCCACCTGCGCAACACGGCAGCACCGACGGGAGCACGCGGTCTCACTCCTCACCGCTGTACCCCCGGAACCCTATAAATCGCCCATCGATGGTAATCGACCTCGGCCCCGCGGAACCCCGCCGCGACCCGGCACAATGGGCTCCATGGCCCCCTTGTTCAGCCGTAGCCCCCGCAAGAGCCCCGCCGACCGGATGGTCACCCTGATCGGCAAGCCGGGCTGCCACCTGTGCGACGACGCTCAGGCCGTGATCGAGAAGGTGTGCGCTGAGACCGGCGCGTCCTGGGAGAAGAAGGACATCACCGAGGACGCCGAGCTGCACCGCAAGTACTGGGAACAGATTCCGGTCGTCCTGATCGACGGCGCCCAGCACGACTTCTGGCGCGTCGACCCCAAGCGGCTCCGCACGGCCCTGGGCGCCTGACCCCCGGCCGCCGCCCCGCACATCCCCACACCCCGGCCCCCGCCCGGGAATACCCGGCCCCGGCCCCCCGACCCCGGGAACACCCGCCACCGCCAGCCCCGACCCTTCCCGGCCTCGGCCCGGGAATACCCACCACCCCCACCCCGCTGTGGCCCGCAGGGGGCGTCGGCAACCCCTACGGGATGCGTTCGCCCGCCCCCTAAGGAGCCGAAGGGGTGGCCGTAATGCAACCGTCCGCGGCTCCAGGCCTGCCTGACACGCGCCCGTAACCGGAAGCACCGAACAAACTGGCTACGCTAGCGCCATGTCGCCCGCTCGCCGATCCGGCTGGATGCCCTCCGGGGCGCTCTTCGACCTGGGCTGGATCCCCCGCCGCCGACGCCCCGCCACCGCCCGCAGCGTGCTGGCCGGCGAGGCCGCGGCCGAGGCCGCCCGCAAGTCCTCGCAGGAGGCCGCGGAGGCCCGGCCGGCCGAGCAGCCCCCGGCCGAGCCCGAGTTCCCGGTCGTCGGGGACACCACCGCCGCCGCCTTCTTCGACCTCGACAACACGGTCATGCAGGGCGCGGCCCTCTTCCACTTCGGCCGCGGCCTGTACAAGCGCCACTTCTTCCACAAGCGCGACCTGGCCCGCTTCGCCTGGCAGCAGATCTACTTCCGACTCGCCGGCTCGGAGAACCCCGAGCACATGGCGGACGTCCGCAACAGCGCGCTCTCCATCGTCCAGGGCCACCGCGTCGCCGAGCTGATGTCCATCGGCGAGGAGATCTACGACGAGTACATGGCCGAGCGGGTCTGGCCCGGCACCCGCGCACTCGCCCAAGCCCACCTCGACGCCGGCCAGAAGGTCTGGCTGGTGACCGCGGCGCCCGTGGAGACCGCGACGATCATCGCCCGCCGGCTCGGTCTGACCGGCGCGCTGGGCACGGTCGCCGAATCCGTCGGCGGCATCTACACGGGCAAGCTGGTGGGCGAACCGCTGCACGGCCCGGCCAAGGCCGAGGCGGTCCGCGCCCTGGCCGCCGCCGAGGGCCTGGACCTGTCGCACTGCGCCGCCTACAGCGACTCGGCGAACGACATCCCGATGCTCTCGCTCGTCGGACACCCGTACGCGATCAACCCCGACAGCCGACTGCGCAAGCACGCCCAGGAACAGGGCTGGCGGCTGCGCGACTACCGCACCGGCCGCAAGGCGGCCAAGATCGGCATCCCCGCGGCGGCCGGGGTGGGCGCCCTCGCCGGTGGCGCCGCGGCCGCGGTCGCCCTCCAGCGGCGCCGGCGCTGAGCCGCAGCCACCCGCCGCTCACACGGTCGGCGCTGACGGCGCTGACGGTGCGGTCACCGACGGCACCGTCAGCGACCGCTCGTCGCAGACCGCTCGTCACCGACGCCTCGCCGTCGACGCCTCGCCGCTGACCAGGAGCGATCACCCGCGCGGCGCGGCGGGCCATCCACGCTCCCTACCCCCTTCGCTGCCCCGTCAGTCCCATTGTTGACGGTTAGCCACAACACGCCCTCCAACCAGGCAGATTGCGCTCCCTTCCGATCAATAGTTGCCCAGTATTCGATACTTGATCTGCCACCAACCCGGCACGGACCGTAAGTAATCGATGATTTGAGCAACTGGGTGTAGCGCTGCCTGTACGAAGCGTTATTCTCCTCAGACGCAATCCGGAACCCACACGTCCCTACGACGAGTGAACGGTCCCGCACTGCACGTGATGGAAGCTCTGCCTCTGGGAGTCCCGTGTACCCACACGTCGGGGTTGACGCCTCGGGCCTGGCTACGCTGCGTACGACACTCGTCGACCACCTGCGCAGTTTCGTCCCCACCGCGTACGCCGTCCCCACATTCGCCTCAACCGTCCCCGCCGCCGGCCCCTGCTACGCCCTCGCCGACGGGAGCGCCGCGGTCGGCAAGGCCGCCGGCAGAACCCGCCGCTCCGGTGGCACTGCCACCGCCCGGCGCCCCGCCGACAGCGACAGCCGGCGCATGATGGACCTCGTCGAGCGCGCTCAGGCCGGCGAGGCCGAGGCCTTCGGCCGCCTCTACGACCAGTACGCCGACACGGTCTACCGCTACATCTACTACCGCGTGGGCGGCCGTGCCACGGCCGAGGACCTCACCAGCGAGACCTTCCTGCGCGCCCTGCGCCGCATCGGCACCTTCACCTGGCAGGGCCGCGACTTCGGGGCCTGGCTGGTGACCATCGCCCGCAACCTCGTCGCCGACCACTTCAAGTCCTCGCGCTTCCGCCTGGAAGTCACCACCGGAGAGATGCTCGACGCCAACGAGGTCGAGCGCAGCCCCGAGGACTCGGTCCTCGAATCCCTCTCCAACGCCGCCCTGCTGGAAGCGGTACGCAAGCTCAACCCCCAGCAGCAGGAATGCGTCACGCTGCGCTTCCTGCAGGGCCTCTCGGTCGCCGAGACCGCCCGCGTCATGGGCAAGAACGAAGGCGCGATCAAGACCCTCCAGTACCGCGCCGTCCGCACCCTGGCGCGCCTCCTCCCCGAAGACGCCCGCTGACCCGCCCCACCCCCCGTACGCGCCGTACGCGCCTCCTCCGACCGTCCGCACGCCGCCGTTCACTCACGCTTGGTGACCGGCCGTGCCCGGTCGGTCAGATCATCGTGAGTGCGTAACCCGAGTGCCGCGCCGCTCGTTGTGCGGAATGCAGGCTCCATGCGGTCACGCCATGCCCGCTGTCTCTCACTCGATCGAGTGGCCGCGGACACTGGCGTGCACCATCCGGCCCATCTGGATAGTCAAAGCCAGTCCGGGGAGCTGAGCGGGATGACGAGAGGAGGTGCCGCCCGTGATCACGAACGTCTCGGTGCACCGGCGGGCCAACGCCTTCGCCCAGGCCCTGGAGGAGCAGGTGCTCAAGGGCGCGGCGGCCGAGGACCAGGTCGACAATCCGGCGCAAGAGCCGGGCGAAGCACGGTTGTTGGCGGTCGCCGACGGCCTCGGGAAGCTCCCGAGGCCGGAGATGGCAGCCGAGGTGAAGACTGTCCAGCGCGCCCAGCTGCTCGCCGCGATGGAGTCCGCCTTCGCCGAAGGCGCTCCGTCCGACGGCGCCAGGGTGTCCGAGCGTGACCGCAAGGGCGCACACCGCGCGGCGAAATCCGTCGGCCGGCTGCGGCCGCGCTCCCGCCTCTCCAAGGGGCTGGCCGCGGGTGGGCTGACGGTCGGTGTGGCCGCCGGCGCCTTCAGCGGTGTCGCCGCGGCCAGTTCCGACGCCCTGCCCGGCGACTCCCTCTACGGCCTCAAGCGGGGCATGGAGGACCTCAAGCTCGGCCTGGCCGACGACGACGCCGACCGCGGTCAGCTCCTCCTCGACCAGGCCTCCACGCGCATGCTGGAAGCCCGTCGGCTGATGGAGCGGGCCCGGGCCGCGAACCTCGACCACGAGTCGCTCGGAGAGGTCCGCAGGGCCCTTGCCGGCGTCACCCAGGATGCGGGCGAGGGCCACCGCCTGCTGCACGCGGCGTACCGACGGGACGGCTCGCTCGGCCCCATCCAGGCGCTGAACTCCTTCACCAAGTCCCACCGCCGCACCTGGTCGCAGCTGCGCGACCGGCTCCCGGTGCAGCTCATGGACGTCAGTCACCAGGTCAGTTCGGTCTTCGACGCCATAGACGAAGAGGTCGGTCCGCTCCGTCCGTTGCTGCCCTCGGCGCCGGGCGACAGAAGTCAGCACCACGACACGCCGGCCTCCGCGGGCACCGAATCCGGCTCCGCCGGCCACCGGGCACCGGCTGGCGGCAGCTCCGGCTCCGGTACCCACACGGGCGGCACGCACGTCCCCCGCCCGTCGGCCTCACCGTCCCAGGAGAGCGGTCTGCTCGGCGGCAACACGGGCGGTCTGCTCGACCCGCCGTCCAAGAGCGGCAGCGCGTCCCCGCCCGCGGGCAGCCACGGCCGGGACACCGGCCAGCCCGACATCACCCTCCCGCCGCTGCTCCCGGGCCTGCTCCCGGACTTGAGCATCGACGGGAAGGACCTCCCGAAGTAGCGCGGCGGGCACGCCCGTGGCGGCGCTCGGTGTTCGTCAGAAGAACACCGAGCGCCGCTGCACGAGCAGCTTGTAGAGAGTGTGCTGAATCGTCTCCCGGACCTGGTCGGTCAGGTTGAACATCAGCATCGGGTCGTCCGCCGCCTCCGTCGGGTAGTTGTCCGTCGGGATCGGCTCACCGAACTGGATCGTCCACTTCGTCGGCAGCGGCACCGCGCCCAGCGGCCCCAGCCACGGGAACGTCGGGGTGATCGGGAAGTACGGCAACCCGAGGACCCGCGCCAGCGTCTTGGCGTTCCCGATCATCGGGTAGATCTCCTCCGCACCCACGATCGAGCACGGCACGATGGGCACCCCGGCCTTCAAGGCGGTCGACACGAAGCCGCCCCGCCCGAAGCGCTGGAGCTTGTACCGGTCGGCGAAGGGCTTGCCGATGCCCTTGAAGCCCTCCGGCATCACCCCGACGATCTCCCCGCGCTCCAGCAGCCGCTGGGCGTCCTCCGCGCAGGCGAGGGTGTGCCCGGCCTTGCGCGCCAGCTCGTTTATCACCGGCAGGACGAACACCAAGTCGGCCGCGAGCAGCCGTAGATGACGCTGCGCCGGGTGGTTGTCGTGCACCGCGACCTGGAGCATCAGTCCGTCCAGCGGCAGCGTCCCGGAGTGGTTGGCGACGATCAGCGCCCCGCCGGCAGCGGGGATGTTCTCGATGCCCTTGACCTCGACCCGGAAGTACTTCTCGTAGAAGGGCCGCAGCAGCGACATCAGGACCTGGTCGGTCAGCTCCTCGTCGTAGCCGAAGTCGTCGACCTCGTAGTCGCCGGTGATCCGCCGCCGCAGGAAGGCCAACCCGCCGGCGATCCGCTCCTCCAGGGACCGCGGGCTCGGCGCCGGAGGTGCCGCCGGCGGTTGCTCGGACCGTGCCTCCGGTACGGGCGCCAGTGCCGTACCGCGCCCCGCGCGCCCGGCCCGCCTGGCCTTTCTGCGCGCCCGAGGCTCCTCGCCGAAGGGAATGACCTTGGCGTCCGCCATCGTGGGTGAACTCCTCACTGGGTCAGGCCGCCGCGTGCGGGCAGCACGCCGGCGAGCCGGTCGACGGTGCGGGCGAGGGACTCGGGCGGCAGCAGCCCGGGTCCGCGGCTGCGGGCGAATTCCGCGAAGGTCTCCGCCGTCGTGTACTTCGGGTGGAACCCCAGTGTCTCGCGCATCTGCGTCGTCTCGACGACCCTGCCGTGCGTGAGCAGTCGGATCTGTTCCGGGGAGAAGTCCGTGATGCCGACGGACCGCAGCGCGGTACCGGCCCAGGTCACCGTCGGCAGGAAGAGCGGCAGGGTGGGCCGGCCCAGCCGCCGGGACGTCTGCGACAGCAGCAGGACGCCGTCGCCGGCGATGTTGAAGGTGCCGCTGTTGAGCGTGCCGCGGCGCGGCGCGTCGGCGGCGATCCGCAGCACCTCGATGGCGTCGTCCTCGTGGACGAACTGGAGCCGCGGGTCGTAGCCGAGGACGGTGGGCAGCACGGGCAGCGAGAAGTACTCGGCGAGCGGGGAATCCGCGCTCGGCCCGAGGATGTTGGCGAACCGCAGGACGCACACCGCCACGTCGGGCCGGCGCCGGGCGAAGCCGCGCACGTACCCCTCGACCTCGACGACGTCCTTGGCGAAGCCCCCGCTGGGCAGCGACTTCGGCGTGGTGGTCTCGGTGAAGACGGCGGGGTCGCGGGGCGCGGAGCCGTAGACGCTGGTGCTGGACTTGATGACCAGGCGCTGCACGTTCGGGGCCTTCTGGCAGGCGCCCAGCAGCTGCATCGTCCCGATGACGTTGGTTTCCTTCACCGAGGCGCGGCCGCCGCGCTTCCCCAACGGCGTGCCGTTGATGTCCATGTGGATGACGGTGTCGACGCCCGTCTCGGCCAGGACCCTGGCGATCGCCGGATGCCGGATGTCGGCCTGGAGGAATTCCGCGCCGCCCAGATGGTGCTCCGGTGCCACGGCGTCCACCCCGATCACCCGGTCGACGTCGGGATCGCGCTGGATGCGGCGCACGAACCGCCCGCCCAGCTGCCGTGCGACTCCCGTGACGAGCACGACCTTGCCCAAGATCAGCCCTACCTTCCCGCCGCGACTTCCCCTAGGCGCTGTCGTCACACTCCCGCCTGCCCCGCCCTCCCGGCGGACGACGGAGCTTGACGACGGCGTCTAGCCGAGCTGTGCAGGCCACGCTATCGGGTCGGTGTTGCGTGGTGATGACCACAGGATGCCCGGGGCCACATTTCCGTCCGACCACCGTCCATACGGCCCACAACGCGCCGCAGCCCCCGATCGCTCCAGGGCGATGGGGGGCTGCGAAATCGCGATCAGCGTCGCTTACTTCTTGTTACGACGCTGAACACGGGTGCGCTTGAGCAGCTTGCGGTGCTTCTTCTTGGCCATCCGCTTGCGCCGCTTCTTGATAACAGAGCCCACGACTACCCTCGCTCACTTCGAATCACTCGGTGCGGGGCGTCCGAGCCCACACTACCTACATCGGGCCAGCCTACCCGGCGCCGGGCGAACGGCGTAATCCGAGGGTCGGCAAAACACCCGTCAGGCCGTTTCCACCCCCACAAAGGACTCCCGGAGATACTCATGCACCGCCTGCTCCGGGACCCGGAAGGACCTCCCCACGCGAATAGCGGGCAGATGACCGCTGTGCACCAAGCGGTACACGGTCATCTTGGACACTCGCATCACAGCGGCAACCTCCGCCACTGTCAGGAACACGACCTCGTTCAGAGGCCTCTGGTCTGCAGCCATGCCACACCTGCACCTTCCGCATAAGACGGACACCGGCTTCCCCTCCGGTGACTCTTTGTCGCTATGCGCTCACTCCCCAGATTAGGGGCGGGTGATGCGAGTGGGGAAGAGGAGCAGCGAACAGCCGCCTATCGGGACAGATGCGCACGTTCAAGTACATAGCGGGCGAGCAGTCGGTAGGACACCGCCCGTACGGAGTCATCGAGCGGCACCACTTCGGACACCCTGCCCTCGGCCTCGCCGACGAACAGCGCCGGGTCGTCCGTATCGGCCAGTCCGATCGCCTCAATGCCCAGCTGACCTGCTCCGCAGACCCAGCCGTGGTCCCCGATCACCAGCCCCGGCAGCGGCCCTTGAGCGTCCGCCGCGGCCCTCAGAGCGGTCCGTACCGGGAGCGGCGAATGGGTGTGTACGCCCCCCGTCCCCGGCGCGCCCCGCACGCCGGTTTCTCGCATCATCGCGACTCCCCGTACGTAGCCGAGAATTCGGGTGCGTACGCCGAACTGGGTCGCTATGTCGACATGGACGCCATACGCCGGGGTGAGGACGGGACAGCCCGCCGACGAGAGGGCGTCTGCGAGCGCGGCGTAGAAGTCCACCAGCCGGTGCGGATGACCGGTACCGAGCAGCACCGGCGTCCGGAGGGCGGCCGCCGCCGCGATACGGTCGGCAAACCGGTCGAGCGCCGCGATCGTACGATCCGGATCGATCACATCCGGGCCAGAAGCGTGTGCGGGATCGTCCGAAACCCCGCACTTCTGCCCCATGAGGCGCAGTACGTCACCGAACGGCCAGTCCCGTTCGGGGTCCAGTCCCAGCAGCACCCGCGGATCGCGCGCCGCGAACAGCCGGTAGCGCCCCAGACTCTTCTCCCGCGTGGTCGCGATCGTCCCCGCCAGCCGCTCCCCGATCAGGTGCGCGCGCAGCTCCCCGGTGTCCAACACGCGGCCCATGCTGTCCCGTTGGGCGCCCGGGGACCGTCACAACCGACAGGTAGTCACACATCCGTGGGGCGCGTTCCGTTCGGCAGTGCCCCGGGCCCACACCCCCTCAGTGGACGCCGCTACGGCAGCAGACCGTGCGCCGGGAACACCGCGCGGCGGGTGGCCAGCACCGCCTGGTCCAGCCGGTCGGCCGGGTCGTAGCCGTCGTTGACGAAGTCCCGCCACTGCGGCGTACGCCCGTCCGTCATCCGCTGCGGCGCCAACTGCCGCGTCCGGCGGAACACTTCGTGCCGCCAGGACTCCGGCACGCTCGTACCCGGGTCGATCGGCTGCCCCGCCGCGATCGCCGTCAGATGCGTCCAGCTGCGCGGCACCACGTCCACCACCGCATAGCCGCCGCCACCCAGCGCCACCCAGCGCCCGTCCGCCACGGTGTGCGCCAGTGCGTGGCAGGACTCGGCCACCGCACGCTGGGCGTCCAGGCTCACCGCGAGGTGCGCCAGCGGGTCCTCGAAGTGGGTGTCCGCACCGTGCTGACTGACGATCACCTGCGGCCGGAAGGCCTCCAGCAGCTCCGGCACCACCGCGTGGAAGGCCCGCAGCCAGCCCCCGTCCGCGGTCCCGGCCGGCAGCGCCACGTTCACCGCGGTGCCCACTGCGCCCTCTCCGCCGGTCTCCTCCGGCCAGCCGGTCTGCGGGAAGAGCGTCCGTGGGTGCTCGTGCAGCGAGATCGTCAGCACCCGCGGGTCGTCCCAGAACGCCGCCTGCACGCCGTCGCCGTGGTGCACGTCCACGTCCACGTACGCCACCCGCTCGGCTCCCAGCTCCAGCAGCCGGGCGATGGCCAGCGCGGCGTCGTTGTAGATGCAGAAGCCGGACGCGCCGCCGGGCATCGCGTGGTGCAGCCCGCCCGCGAAGTTCACCGCATGTGCCGCCTCGCCGCGCCAGACCGCCTCCGCCGCGCCGACCGACTGCCCGGCGATCAGCGCGGACGCCTGGTGCATCCCCACGAACGCCGGATCGTCCGCCGTCCCCAGCCCGTACGACAGCTCCGCGGCCGCCGGGTCGGCGGAGGCCCGCCGGACCGCCTCGATGTAGTCCTCGCGGTGCACCAGCCGCAGCGTGGAGTCCCCGGCCGGCTTGGCCGCGACCACTTCCAGCGGCCCGCGATCGAGCTCGAACGCCTCCACCAAACGCATGGTCAGCGCGAGCCGGACCGGGTCCATCGGATGACCGGACCCGAAGTCGTAGCCCGTTACTGCCTCATCCCACATCAGCTGTGCGCGGCCGCTCATGCCCGTCACCGTATCGGGCCTCAGGTGCCCCGAACGAGCGGGCATACACGAGCGTCACCAGCACCAGGATCATCGGTACGAGCATCGCCCCCCGGTAGCTCCAGGCATCACCCAGGGCACCCACCAATGGAGAACCGATCAAAAAGCCCACATAGTTGAAGATGTTCAGCCGCGCGATGGCCATGTCCGACGCTTCCGGACCGTGCTTCTCGTACGCGCTGCGGCCCGCCGCCGCGAACGTCTGCGGCACGATCACACACAGCCCGAGCCCCAGCAGCGTGAACCCCGCCATCCCGGCCCAGGCCCCCGGCGCGGCCGCCACCACCGCAAAGCCCCCCGCCGCGACCACGGTGCCGCAGCGCACCACCGCCACCACCCCGTAGCGCCGCACGCCCAGATCACCGACCGCCCGCCCGACCAGCGTGGTGACCATATAGACGTTGTACGGAACGGTGGCCAGCTGCTCCGAGCTCCCCAGGACGCGCTGAAGGTAGGTGGCGCTCCAGTTGGAGACGGTCGAGTCCCCGATGTACGCGAACGCCATCACCAGGCAGAACGGCAGCAGCAACCGCATCGCCACGGGCGTCACCGCCCCCCTGGCGGTATCCGGGGCCGTCGGCTGACCGTCCACGAACCACCGGCCCGCCACCAGCGCCATCGGCACCAGCACCGCCACCACCGGTCCGTACAACAGCCCCAGCGACAGCTCCCAGTGCGCCCCAGCCCAGGCCAGCGAGGCCCCCACGATGCCGCCCAGGCTGTACGCGGCGTGGAAGCCGAGCATGATGCTCCGCCCGTACGCCCGCTGAAGGCTCACCCCGAGCATGTTCATCGAGGCGTCCAGCGCCCCCACCGACAGCCCGAACACCGCCAGGGCCAGCGCCACCTGCGCCATAGAGCCGACCGCCCCGACGGCCCACAGCGCCAGGCACACCACCGGCTGTACGCACCGGAGCACCCGGCTCGGCCGCACCCGCTTCACCAGCTGCTCAGTGCCGACACTGCCGACCCCCGCGAGCACCGGCACCGCCGCCAGGAAGGCCGGCAGCAGCCCGTCCGAAATCCCGTACCGGTCCTGGATCGCGGGTATGCGGGTCACGAGGAGGGCAAAGACCGCGCCCTGGACGAAGAAGCTGAGGGCGAGCGAGATCCGGCCGTGCCGCAACCGCGCCGCCGGTGCCAGAGGGGCCGTCATGGCCGCTCAGCCTAGAACTCAGGCTTACTGCTGGGTAGATGGATCACTCCATCAATTCCGACGGATGCCCGACGGGTGATCTCCCGTCTCTTCCGCCCCCTGCATCACCCTCGGCACGGGCCCGACCTACTGCAACAGCCCCACCAGCTCCTCCATCCGGGTGAACAGCGCGGTGGCACCGGCCGCCGCCAGCTTCTCCCCTGGCGTCATCGCCGTGAATCCGTAGGCGTCCATCCCCGCGGCAACCGCCGCCTGCACCCCCAGCGGACTGTCCTCGACCACCGCACAGCGCTCCGGCGGCACCCCCATCTCCCGTGCCGCGTGCAGGAAGAGGTCCGGCGCCGGCTTCCCGCGCCCCACGTCCTGCGAGCTGAAGACGCGTCCTGTGGTGAACCACCGCTCCAGGCCCGTCTTTCGGTGTCCGACCCGAATCCGCTCATGGCTCCCGGAGGACCCGACGCAGTACGACACACCGTCCGCGGCCAGCTTCTCCAGCACCTCCCGCACCCCGGGCACCGGTTGCAGCTCACGCTCGAACGCCGCGAACACCCGGGCGTGGAAGACGTCGTCGAAGTCCTCCGGCAGGCGCCGCCCCGTACGCTCCAGCACGAGTTCATGGACGCGGTGCATCGCCGATCCCATGTAGTCCCGTATGGAGTCCTCGTACGACGTGGGATGCCCGAGCTCGGTGAGGTAGCCGGCCAGAATCGTGTTGGAAATCCGCTCGCTGTCGACGAGCACCCCGTCATTGTCGAAGATGACCACGTCGTATCGCATGCCATGACCCTACGGGCGATTCCGGACCCGCAACGCAGAAAAGCCCCGCACCATAAGGTGCGGGGCTTTCCCACAATGATTGTTCGGCGGCGTCCTACTCTCCCACAGGGTCCCCCCTGCAGTACCATCGGCGCTGAAAGGCTTAGCTTCCGGGTTCGGAATGTAACCGGGCGTTTCCCTAACGCTATGACCACCGAAACACTATGAAGTTAACCAACCCGGCATAAACACAGGTCGTTACTTCAGAACCTACACAGTGGACGCGAGCAACTGAGGACAAGCCCTCGGCCTATTAGTACCAGTCAACTCCACACCTTACAGTGCTTCCATATCTGGCCTATCAACC